>CAMAGA010000040.1 GCA_945833955.1 uncultured Clostridia bacterium | reverse complement strand
GGAGATAGCTCAGTTGGTTAGAGCGTCAGATTGTGGCTCTGAAGGTCGTGAGTTCGACTCTCATTCTCCGTTCCATTCAACCCGTCCTGAAAAGGACGGGTTTTTTCGTAGTTTTGAGCATTGTCGGAATGCAGAAAAATAAATTTGCGTATTTATCCGGTAATAGTTATTGACATTTTGATAGTATTTGCTTATAATAGAAGAAGGAAAAATTTATATACGGATAAAAAAGGATATCGGAATGCCTTTTATGGAGAAAAAAGAAAAATAGAAGAAAAAAGGAAAAAAATATGGCAGAAGAACTGATTTTAAAGGAAGGAGAGACGGTGGAGATTGCTCCGAAGAAAAAGAAAAAAGCATGGCTCAAATATTTGCTGAGTATGCTTTTTTTGGCTCTCCTGATGGGATTGACGGCATGGTATCTCTTTAAAGATACGTCCGTTTCGGAAATCATGTCGATCGTGAAAACCGCCGATCCGTTTTGGGTAGGCGTAGGTATTGCATTGACTTTGGGATATATTCTGTTCGGCGGCATGGTTCTGCACGCTATCATCAAATCCCATGGCGACAAAACGAATATGCTCAATAACATTAAATACGCCGCAACGGACTTCTATTTTTGTGCGGTAACGCCGTCGGCAACCGGCGGTCAACCTATGGTCGGTTATTTTATGGCAAAGGACGGCATCAATGTTGCCTTCACAACCATCGTTCTGTTGCTTTCTACCGCCATGTTCAAAGTAGTGCTGGTCCTCCTGTGCTTCGTGGCTCTGTTCTTTATTGCGCCCCTGATCTTTTGTGCGGAAAACGTTCTGCTTGCCGTTTTATACGTCGTCGGCGTTTTATTGAACGTCGGGCTCATCGTGCTGTGCGTTTTGCTGGTTTTTAAGCCGAACATCATCTGGAAGTGCGGAAAGAAGCTGCTTCCCTTTTTAAAAAAGATCCGCATCGTTAAAAACGAAGATTCCGCCCGTGCCAAGCTGGAAGAACTGATGCGCAACTATAAGGAAGGTGCGGAGTATTTCAAAGCGCATAAAAGCGTCGCTGTGCGGATGCTCATTTACACGCTTTTACAAAGGCTCTGCCTCTTTTCGGTGGGGTATGTCATTGCGCTTTCCTTGGGGGCAAATATGGATTACTTCCAGTTCCTTTCCATCCAGATCGCAGTGGCGGTTTCCGTGGATTCGTTGCCTTTCCCCGGCGGCGTGGGGCTTTCGGAAACGTTGATGCTGTCTTTGTACGGTATGGTATATCCGCAGGATCTGATGATGCCTGCTTTGCTTCTCACGAGAGGGGTTTCTTACTATTTGTTGCTTTTGATCACCGGCGTTATGATTTTACTGTTCTGCGTCATACGCGCCGTGATTTCGGCATATAAAAATAAAAAACGAGAGAGGAAAATGTAATGGAAGAAAAATGGACGGATACGGAAGTATCCGAAAAGGCAGAAGCAACCCCGTCGGGTACGGCGGAAGTAGTTGAAAAGACGGAGGAAGCCCCTCTGAAGAAGCAATTTTTTATCGGCGTCTGGGATTATACCGTCATTCTGACCTATCTGGGCTTTATCGCCGCGATTTCCGGCATCATCTTCGCCTTGACGAAGAATCCGATTACGAATGAAAGATGGTCGATTTATATCCCGGTGTTTTGCCTGATGTTTGCAGGACTTTGCGATATGTTCGACGGTGCGGTTGCCAAAACGAAAAAGGGGCGCACCGCACATGAAAGGAGTTTCGGGGAACAAATCGACTCCCTTTCCGATATCGTTTCTTTCGGCGTGTTGCCGGCGGTCATCGGTTACAGAGTGGCTTTCTTTCAGCCGTATTGGATCATTCTCCTTGCCTTCTATTGCCTGATGGCTCTGGTTCGTCTGGCGCACTTCAACGTGGAAGAAGAGGAACGGAAGGCGCAGGGCGGCGGCAAAAGAACTTTTTATTACGGGTTGCCCATGACGAACGCCGCATGGATATTCCCGATGTTGTTCTGCTTTAAGCCGCTATTGGGTAAATATTTCGGATATCTGTACGCTCTGGGTTTGCTCGTAGTCGGATTCCTGTTTGTTTATAAATTTAAAATGATAAAAATAACGGGAAAGAGACTCATCTGGATTGCTTTGAGCGGCGCGGTCGTGTTCGCCGTCATTCTGATCCTTGGATTTACTTTACATATCGAGTGGTAAAAGATGATTGCGGATCGGAACGGAAATATAATACAAAGGGAAACGGCTTTAAAGTCCATGCGATTTTTCTATCGCACGTTTCTCGGGCGGCTTCTCTTAAAACCGCTCGTGCAACCTTGGGTTTCCCGCCTCATGGGGAAGTACAAGGATTCCGGACGTTCTTGCCGTGCCATTCCCAAGTTCATAGAAAAAAATCATATCGACATGAGCATCTATGAGGATCGGGAATTTACCTCCTATAACGACTTCTTTACCCGTAAGATAAAACCGGGCGCAAGGTCGTTGTGCATGGATGCGGATGCGTTGATGTCCCCTTGCGACTGTAAACTTTCCGTGTATACGGCGGACGAGTCGGGTATGTACGAGATTAAAAATTCCCTGTATGCGCTTTCCGATTTAGTCGGGGAAGAGAACGCAAAAGCGTTTGTCGGCGGAACGCTACTCGTCTTTCGCCTGACGGTGGACGACTATCACCGTTACGCCTTCTTTGACGACGGTACGGCGGAAAAGCCCGTGCATATACCGGGCGTGTTCCATACGGTCAACCCCATCGCCATGGAGCGATACAAAGTCTTTTCCCGCAATACACGGGAATACACGCTGTTGCACACGAAGAATTTCGGCTTGGCGGCGCAAATCGAAGTAGGTGCGCTGATGGTCGGCAGAATCGTCAATCATGACAAGACGGACTTTGTGCGAGGCGAAGAAAAGGGCTATTTCGAGTTCGGCGGCTCAACCGTAATATTGCTTTTGCAAAAGGGCGTGGCGAAGATCGACGAGGATATCCTGCGTAATATGCAGAACGGTTTAGAAACGCGGATTCTCTTCGGCGAAAAAATCGGTACGAAAATCAAATAAAAATAAACCCCGAATCGCTTTTTTTGATATGCGCCCCAAAAGTTAAACACTCTTGGGAATCAGAAGAAAAAATCAACCAAAGCAAACAGAGAGTTCGTCAGAAGCCGAACGGATTGAAATGAAAAATCATTCCGCTCGGCTTTCTTTGTTTGTCCATGGAACCACCCGATGAGCGAGCGGATAAAGAGCTTAAGCTATGGACAGAAAATTGTAAGTAAATAAAGAAAAAAATAAAGCAAAGCCGATAAAATGTGAAATACATCACAATTTATCGGCTTTCATTTTATCCTGTTCTTTTGCTTTAACCGTAAACGTCTTATTGGTGTCGCCCACAAATTCGGTTTACGTTCTCCACCATTTGCTCAACCGTCTCGTAGAAGCCTCGCTTTACCCATTCGTCAAGCAAACCGAATAAAGCGTATGAGTAAAATCTGCTTTCGTAACACTCGAAGGCGTTCGTGCCGTACTGCGGCATCATCACTTCATAAAAGGCGTCGTAAACGGTAGATTGCAGATTGCGGCGGTAAATGAGTTCCAACAGATTTTTGATGCCGTAATTGAAATTGAAGAAGTCAACGGCATTGTCCAAAGTAAATTTTTTGCGTTCCGCCACCCCGTGTTCTTCCGCCCATCGGTTCCACAGGCAAATCAACTTAAAGGTGAGCATTTCGTTTTTCGTGGTAAAATTTCTGAAATACGTCGTCCTTCCCACGGAAGCGGTTTCTGAAATTTCCGGTATCGTGATCTTTTCCATCGGTTTTTGATATAGCAGTTTAATTAGCGCATCGGCCAGACACTCTTTTAAAAACATGGTCGTTTTCACGTTTCCACCCATAATAGTCTTTCCTCCCGGTGCGTAACGGTATTTTTTAACCTTATCGTACCGATTGCTTTTTCAGCCGTTGATTTTTAGTTCGGACTATGGTATATTATTGGTACGATAGTTCCTAATTGATTATAACATACCTTAATTACAAAGTCAATCAGTAGTTAGTGTTTGCAACGATGAAAACCGCATTTATGTCACAAAAAGCGTTAGGCGAGAAAAGACGGGATTTTTTTGCCGATGGATTATTTTTAGAAAAATTATTTTGCGGGTTGTAAGACGAAAGGAAGTGAATATGCTATGAAATCTAATATTGCATCTACCATGAAAACCATTTTATTCGATTTAGACGGAACGTTGTTGCCCATGCAACAGGACGAATTTACTAAGGCGTATTTTGGCGGACTGTCAAAAAAACTTGCACCCTACGGCTACGAGCCGCAACGCCTTGTCGGCGGTGTGTGGCAAGGGACAAAGGCAATGGTTAAGAATAACGGAACGCAGACGAACGAACAAGTATTCTGGAAAGAATTTGCCGAACTTTTCGGCGACAAAGTCTATTCGGACGTTGACAAATTCAACGAGTTTTATGCGACCGATTTTGATAAACTGAAAAGTTGTTGCGGTTATAACGAGCAGGCCAATCGAACAATCAAGAGGTTGAAAGAAAAGGGTTATACGCTCGTGCTTGCGTCTAACCCCGTATTCCCTATGGAGGCGCAAAAGAAAAGAATGTTATGGGCAGGAGTCAATCCCGACGATTTTGCGCTGATAACGTCTTACGAAAATTCCCATTATTGCAAACCGAATCCGCTTTACTATAAAGAAATTGCAGACAAGTTAGGCGTGAAAGCGAGCGAATGCCTGATGGTCGGTAACGATACTACCGAGGATACCGCAGCAATGCTTACCGGTGCAGATTTCTTTTTGCTTACCGACTGCCTGCTCAATAACGAGCGGAAAGACATTTCAAAGTATACTCGCGGTAGTTTTGCACAATTATTGAATTACATAGAAAATTTAAAATAAAAGGAGTTATATAAAATGGACGAACAAATTGTTATTCAAAAAAATGATCAAAGCCCTGCGGAACAGAGTCCGAAGGGCAAAAAGAAACAAAAATTCAAAGAGCTTTCCAAATTCTGGAAAATTACGGTTATCGGTTTAACCGTAACAACGCTCGTTGCACTCGGAGCGGCAATAGGATATTTTATGATAAACATTTATCCGTTGTTCGGTCTTATGGGGGTGTAAAATGAAATTCAAAGATTTATCCGGATTCTGGAAAGGAATCGTAATCGCTTTCAGCATTTTTACAATTTTATTTACGCTTATTTTCGGCGGCTTGGTTGCCTTTATGGGAAATATGCGTTCTGAAAACGAAGCAAAGCGCAATTTAAGCAAAAAGCCCGACAGCGAACTCATCGGTCAAAGGCTTGTAATCGAAAGAAAGGGCAAGGGCGATATACACGCCAACTTGTATATTCCCGATACTGCGCCGAGTGAAAAATTACCCGTGTTGTTCAATGCACACGGCGGCGGATTCTTCTTGGGCGATGCTGATGAAATGGATTCGCAATGCGATTATTGGGCGAACGATTGGAACGTCATCGTCGTTTCGGTCAACTACACGAAATTGGATACGAAGCCTATGAATTATGCCGTTGCGGAGATCACGGATACGGTTGAATATTTCAAAGACAATGCGGACAAGTATAACGCCGACGTAACGAAATTTTCGGTTATCGGGCATAGCGCAGGCGGATTTATAGCGGCAAAAGCGGCTATCGCATTGGACGCAAAGGGCTTTCAGTTGCAATCGCAGATTCTTCTTTGCCCGTGGACGACGGGACTGCCCGACAAAGTAAGCTCAACGCTTGCGCCTGTATTTTTCAGCTTGGGCGGCGCCGATGAAATTTCGCAAAAATCACCGCAATATCAAAAAGCACTAAAAGAGGCGGGCGTTCCTTATACCGTAAAAGAATACGAAGGCGGACAGCATCCGTTTATTCATTCCCCCTATCCCGAATTTCAGAAAGGACTGACGGCAGAAGAAAAAGCCGTATTTGCCACCGAAGAACAATTTGCCCTGTCCCGTCAGGCAGAGGCGGATATTAAAGAATGGCTGAAAAACATAACAGTTTAGAAACGCGGATTCTCTTCGGCGAAAAAATCGGTACGAAAATCAAATAAGAGCAAATCCCGAATCGCTTTTATGCGGTTCGGGATTTTTAGTTTGCAATCGGCAGGCACGGCGTGGAAACAAGCGGCAAAGAAGAGTTGTCTGCGACGTATTCGCGGAAAGTTATCGGAGAGTCGAGTCGCGGGGGATTGGAACGGTTTTTAAATCTTTCAACACACGTTTTGTAGATTTTTTGCCGTAAATCAGTCATTCTCCAAAATATTCTGAATATCGGACAAAGTATATGTTTTTTTGTCGGATTGATATTCCCGCATGGCTTCCTCATAAACGGTTAAATCATATTCGTCTTCGATTCTTTCCAAAACCGAACGACGAAGCAATGCGGATACGCTCAGCCCTTGCATTTTTGCATACGCTTTCATTAAATTTTTTCCTGCTCGGAAACGTTGCATGATATCGTAGGCATTTTTATCTCCTTTAAAACAGGGAATCAGATATTATAAAACGTCAATCGGGAAAGCCGCTTTGGATTTTCCAAAGCGGCTTGAGCTGTTTTATGCGATTTTGATCGATAAATTTACTGCCAATCTACAACGTTTACCCAGGAGTCCAAGAGAGCTTTCTGCCCGGGAATGTTCTTGAGAGATTGCGTAGCTGCCACGATGGGCAAAATGCGCTGTACTTCTCTTCTGTCCGTACCGGAAAGCGCGCAGAACAAATCGAGATAGGTATCGGCAACGTCCTGCTTGCCGTCCAGACAGAACAGCAGGTACGTTCTTGCAATATCCTCGTTGGGGTTACCCTGCGTTGCGTGCGCCCAGTCCAGAATATACATTTCTCCGGTCGGCGTAACGATGATGTTGGACGGGTTGAAGTCCCCATGGCAAAGCTGACATTCCGTGCCGAGGCTGTCTAAACGCATATGCAGATCGTAGCGGATATCTCTGGGATAGGCACTTGCGGAGATCTTTGCGTGCATTTTATCGCGCAGACGGGAAAGCAGCGGAACCTTCTTTTCACGAATCTCCAACTGTAAGCGGATAAAGCGAATGAGGTGATCTTTGAGGTGCGCGGGATCCCGTTCCATGATGGATTCCAGCGTTTCCCCTTCGATGAAATCGGTGATGATCGCCCACTTTCCGTCGATGTTGGTAACACTCTTGATTCTCGGTACGCGTAAGCCCGTTTCTTCCACGCGCGCGGTATTGAGCGCTTCGTTCAGGATATTGGCTTTCGGGTACGTCTCGTCAAACAATTTAACGAGGTTATCCCCTTCCCGATATACCGTTTTGCCGTTGTTTTGATACATTATTTCCTTTTCCATTTTTTCCCCTCCGGGATATTTTCTATATATTGCATTTTACCACATTTTAAAGCGTTTTTCAATAGGGTTTCCAAAGATTTTTGCAGTTTTTTGCAAATTTTTATGATATATGCGGCTTTATTTGGTCAAATCTGCAAAAGGGACGGATAAAACCTGTTCCATGGTAACGGTTTTGCTCTTTTCCTTATCGAACATATTTTTTAACTGGAAGGAACCCGTTTCCTCCTCGTTGCTGCCGTAGATGATGACGTATTCGATTTTTTCGTTGTTGGCGTAATCCAGTCCGAATTTCATTTTTCTGCCCGTCATGTCCACCATGGCGTTGCATCCGTTTTTACGGAAGGCGTCGGCAAGCCGCAAAGCTTTTATGCCCATGTCCTTGCCCATGGGGATGATGTACAGGTCTACCGCACTGCGCGTCTTTTCTTCGGTTTGGGTAAGCAGGGCGCAAATGGGTTCCAAGCCGAAACTCATGCCTACGGCGGGGTACGCTTTGCCGTCGTTCATGAATCGGGTGATGATTTTATCGTATCTGCCGCCTGCGCCGAGTGCGGATTGCGTTCTGCCGAGAGAATCGAAAACTTCCCATATCGTGCCGGTGTAAATTTCCAGTCCTCTTGCCAAAGTGGGCATAAACACGCAGTATTCGGAAATGCCGAGGGCTTCGATATAACTGCGCAACGTTTCAATTTCGGCTAACCCCTCTTTTAAGTCGGAATTGTCCGATTCCGCAAAGCGGGAAATCAGTTCGGCATAGGGCAGGTTTAGGTATGCAAATACTTTGTCTATGGATTCATCCGGAACGGTGCGCAGAATGCAGTCGGCGTCGGGTTTCTGCATTTCGGCAAGCTTGGCAAGGAACGCTTCCTTTCCGTATGCCGCCATGCAGGACCGGGCGGAAAGCACTTGCTTTTTGAGCTTGTTCGCTTCGGTTTCGTCCGTTACGGCAAACAATTCGTTCAGCTGTTGCAGGGAAAGGCTGCATAATTTTTCGGTCAGGTCTTCGGGCGTGTGACAGGCAAGGTATTCGTTTAAGAAGGTATAGGCGGAAAAATCATATCCTACCTTTTTGAGTTCCTTGCGGACGTATTCTTCGCCGTGTTTTTTATAGGAGTCGAGGCAGAGGATCGCCGCGGAAGTGTAGTCGCCGCCGATGCCGCATTCTGCCATGAGTCCGGAAAGGAATTTGCGGTTGTTGTATTCCACGGTGGGGCGAATGCCGAGTTCGGTATAAGCTTCCGTAATCATCTTGAAAAACTCGCTTTCCACGAGTTGCCCGGACAGGCCTACCACGTCTACGTCGCACTGGTAAAATTCACGGCTTCTGCCCGTCTTTACGGGGCCGTCCCGATAGACCTTGCCGATTTCGTATCTGCGGAAGGGCAGGCGGATTTCTGCTTTGGGCAGATGCGTGCCTATAAAACGGGAAAAGGGAACGGTCAGATCGTACCGCAGCCCGATCGCGCGTTCGCCCTGATCGATGGCGGCGTACATTTCCTTTAATATTTCTGCGCCGCCTGCGTATTTGTAAGCAAGTAACTCATAGCTGCAAAGGGTACTCGTTTCTAGCGGAAGATAGCCGTAACGTTCAAAATTTTTTTTCAGAACGCCCATAACGCGGTTACGAACCGCCATCCGAGCGGGAGAAAAGTCATCGGTCCCCTTTAAATTTTGTAAGTTGATGGAATCTTTCATCTCCGTATTGCGCAGAATTTCGTAAAAATCTTTACGCACGGTACCGAGATTTTTTGTTTCAGCCATATTTCGGTTCTCCTTGATTTTCTATTGACTGCGCCATTATAGCACGGAAAGGTGCATATTGTCAAGTTTTTCCGTTTGCATATTTTTTACGATCGCCGCGTTTTATAAAAAAGCGCATAGTTCTACTGCATTTGCATATACTGACGGTAATCTTTGGCAGGAGGTAACGGATTATGAAAAAGCACAAATCAGGCGTCCGTAAACTGACGGAAGCGGAATACGAAGCATACATTCTTTCTTTACAGAAGCAGTCGGACGCATCTTCTAAAGAGTAAACGGGCATAAAAAAACTGTCGTGGCAAACGTTTCGGACGAATCGGGAAGAACGTTGCCAACGGCAGTTTCTTTTTTGGAGGTTTATAAATCGTCGTCCGATTTTATCTTCGGCATAACGAATTTTTTATTTTGCCAATAGTTCATAATAAAGTAGCAGATAAGTTGCGGCACGATTGCCCCCACGGAAAAGTACGCCAGATCGGTAACGAATCCCGCCCCTAAAAACAGAGCCGGTATTACGATGGTGAGTACGACGGGTACCCACATCTTCCCGATGCCGTACCACTTCCGTATGAGGTATGTAGAGCGCATACAAAAGATGACGGTATAAAAGGGGAAGAACATGGCGGCAAAAAGCTCGAATGCAAACGGAAAGTGTTCCCTGTCAAAGTCGCTCTTCCCCACGGGCGGCATATAATCGCCCGTCGTCGCCTTTAATTTTAAAAGGAACCCCTTATACCAGCGCAGGCAAACGACGGTAATTACGAACATCAAGCCGTAATAAGTCAAAAAGGTGAAGAAGACAGAGTGGAACCAGTTTTCCGTAATCGGAATCAAAAGCAAAATATTCATAAGCCGAGTATAACATAAAAATTAACAAAAAGCAAGATATTTTGGAAAATAGGTCAAAATTTTTCAAAAACAGTGCAAAAGCTTAAAAAAAAGAATTGCAAGTTATTTACTTTTGATAAGATTTGTAGTACAATATTGAGTGGGATTATCTATGCTCAACTAAAAAATATACAGAGGTACTATAAAAATGGATAACAAAGAAAATCAGAACGTAAACAGGTTTTCCGATACCCGTAACGCAAGCGGCAGAATGAGCAGCGGGGCAGAGATTGCTGCTTTAAAAGAGCACGTGGATTTACGCAGAAACGATATAATCAATAAACTGAGCAATGAATGTATGGTTCTTCGGGACGGGCAGAGCGCATTGAACCGCAACGTCAACGAATCCGTGCGGAAACTCGTCGGCGGCATCGAAACGTTCTACAGTGAATTTAAGTTGTTTACACAGCGCATTTCCCAGATATGCGATCGGATCCTATTTCAGACGGAAGAAAATTACCGTGCGCTGGAAAAGAAGATCGGTTTGCAGCAGATCGAAATGCAGGATAGAATCAACGCGATGACGGCGAAGCTCAGCGAACAGATAGAAAGGGTACCGAGAATGGTTCTGGACGCAAGAACGGAATCGGCAACGCCCGTCTATCGCCCGGAATTGAACAGTATACAGAGAGATTCTTTGCTGAACGTCCTTACGGAACGGATTGAAGATCTTGGCAAAGCCATGGAATCCACTTTCGATCGGTTAGACGCTCGCATCAACGACATTGCCGCCATGAAGGAAGAAACCTTCAATTATGAAGCGATGTCGGATCGCGTGGCGCAAAAGATCGGGGAGCCGACGGTCGACTACGATATATTGGCGGCGAAAGTTTCCGAACATTTTGCGGATTATCGCAGCGGCAGAGATGAAGCGATCGTGCAGAATATCTTGTCCGGGGTCAGAACGGAAGCCATCAATTACGATTTACTTGCTGAAAAGGTTTTGGAAAAACTCAATCGTAACGAAAGGGGAAATCAACTCGACGTAGACGAAATCGCGGCAAAGACTGCGGAAAGAATCGTGCTTCCCGAAGTCAAGGTGCCCGAAGTCAACGTGGATGAAATCGCCACCAAGACTGCGGAAAGGATTGTACTTCCCGAAGTCAAGGTACCCGAGGTCAATACGGACGAAATCGCAAGTAAGGTAGTAATTCCGACATACGATTACGAAGCGGTAGCAATGATGACGGCAGACTTAATCAAAGTTCCCGAAGTACATATCCCCGAAGTTAACGTAGAGGAAATTGCGGCAAAGACTGCGGAAAGAATCGTGCTTCCCGAAGTCAAGGTACCTGAAGTTAACGTAGAGGAAATTGCCACGAAGACTGCGGAAAGGATTGTACTTCCCGAAGTACATATCCCCGAAGTGAACGTAGAAGAAATTGCGGCAAAGACGGCAGAGAGAATCGTACTTCCCGAAGTGAAGGTACCCGAGGTCAATACGGACGAAATCGCAAGCAAGGTAGTAATTCCTGCATACGATTATGAAGTGGTAGCGATGATGACGGCAGACTTAATTAAAGTACCCGAAGTACATATCCCCGAAGTCAACGTAGAAGAAATTGCGGCAAAGACTGCAGAGAGAATCGTGCTTCCCGAAGTGAAAGTGCCCGAAGTCAATACGGAAGAAATCGCAAGCAAGGTAGTAATCCCTGCATACGATTACGAAGCGGTAGCAATGATGACGGCAGACTTAATCAAAGTTCCCGAAGTCAAGGTACCCGAAGTTAACGTAGACGAAATTGCGGCAAAGACAGCAGAGAGAATCGTGCTTCCCG
>CAMAGA010000039.1 GCA_945833955.1 uncultured Clostridia bacterium | reverse complement strand
AATACTTTTTACTACCCGTAGATGGTCTTTCCCGGTACCCGTTGAAAGTTTTTTGGCTTATAGATACTCTTTTCGTCGATTGTTTCCTTTTTTTTGAGGAAGCGGCTCCTCATATTCCTTTCGTATGTCCGATTGCATTTGCGCCAATTTCTTTCTCTCGTTTGCAGGGGAAAAAGTTTTTCGCTTTTGCGGTTAAAAAATCAGGAAGAGAGAGGGGAAAAAGCGGTTATACAGTCAGAATGTAGAAAAGGTATTGCAAAGTTGACAGACTATGAAAAAATTTGTTATACGGAATGAAAATTTTTACTTGACATTTTCGCGGAACGGAATTATAATAAAAGTATGAAAACAAACAAAAAGGAGTTTTTATTATGAAGAGATGTACAGTATGCGGCGAAATCGTTGCAGATGACGTAGACGTATGCCCCGTATGCGGCGCAGAAACGTTTGAAACGGTTGTAGAAGAAGCAGAAGCAGGTTTTGCTTGCGAACACCACGTTGGCGACGGTATCGTAGAAGATCAGATCGTTATGGAAGGTCTTCGTGCGAACTTCAACGGCGAATGCACCGAAGTTGGTATGTACCTTGCAATGGCAAGAGTAGCAGAAAGAGAAGGCTATCCCGAAGTAGCAGAAGCTTACAAGCGTTACGCTATGGAAGAAGCTGAACACGCTTCCAAGTTTGCAGAACTTCTGGGCGAAGTTGTAACGAGCTCCACGAAGAAGAATCTGGAACTTCGTGCAGCTGCAGAAGCAGGCGCATGCCAGGGTAAGCTGGACCTTGCAAAGCGTGCAAAGATGCTCGGCTACGACGCTATCCATGACACCGTTCATGAAATGGCTAAGGACGAAGCTCGCCACGGCGCAGGTTTCAAAGGCCTTTTGAAGCGTTATTTTGAAACGAAGTAAAAAACCGAAATGAGAATTGCGGTAACTTATGAGAACGGCGGTGTATTTGCGCATTTCGGGCACACCGCCTTTTTCAAAATATACGACGTGGAAGACGGAAAGACGGTTCGGGAAGCGGTGACCCCGACGATGGGCTACGGGCACGGCGCTTTGGCAGAGTTTTTAAAATTGCTGCAGGTGGACGTTCTCTTATGCGGCGGCATCGGTCAGGGCGCGATGAATGCGCTTGCCGAACAGAATATTGCGGTAACGGCGGGAGTTTCGGGCGAGGCGGACGTTGCAGTGCAACGCTACCTTGCAGGTCAGCTCGTGTCTTCCGGCGCAAATTGCAGTCATCACGGCGCAGGGCACTCCTGTTCCCACCATGAAGAAGGGCACTCCTGTTCCCACCACGGAAAGAAGGAATGATTCCCCGGCACGAAACAAAGAAAGAAGAAAAAAGCAAGCAGGTATATGGG
The DNA here is from genome assembly GCA_945833955.1 of uncultured Clostridia bacterium. Classification (GTDB taxonomy): domain Bacteria; phylum Bacillota; class Clostridia; order Christensenellales; family Borkfalkiaceae; genus CAMAGA01. The sequence goes on along the minus strand of CAMAGA010000039.1, from coordinate 10,392 downwards.
TTTTGCCACGTACCTGCTTTTTAGTCCCTCAAAAAAACAAAAAATTTGGGAAAATTCTTGGGGATTTTTAACCGAAACGGAATATTTATGATAAAATACAGGGTATATATTCTACGTACCGTTTTCCTGCGTGTAGAAAGGGAAAAGAAAGGAAGAGGCGGAAAGCGTTGGGCAGTCTGACCTGCAAGGGAGCGAATGAAGGAAAACACAGCACCAAAAAGAAGAAAAACAGCACCGGGAGAAGGAGGGAATAATCCAATGACGAAAGATCTGACGATTCAGACGGAAGACGGCATAGTCAATATCCGCGTGGGGGCGATTATCCTGCGGGACGGCAAGTTTTTGATGGCAGGGAACAAAAACAGCAGTCGGTTGTGGTCGGTAGGCGGCCGCATACGCTTCGGGGAATCCGCACGGGAAGCGGTGGAACGGGAAGTTTGGGAGGAGACGGGCGTACGTATGCAGGCGGACAGATTGGGGTTTATCCATGAAAACTTTTTTAAAATCAATACGCAGCCCGTATATGAAATCGAATATCTCTTCTATATGCAGGTACCGCCCGATTTTGAACCTGCGATGCGCCCGACGGAAGCAGGCACGGAAGCAGGCGGGCGGGAAAATGACGGGCAGGAGGAATTTTTGGCTTGGGTATCGCCCGACGACGATCGGCTGTTCTACCCCGAGTTTTTCCGCACGGAACTGTTGCACCCCGTTCGGGAAGTAAAGCATATGGTAACGCGCTCTTAAATTTAAAACAAGGAGAATAAAAACATGAAATATTTTGCGTTCAGCGACGTACACGGCGACTACGACGCCTTGATGCAAGCCGTAAAGGAATACGGCTACGACCCCGAAAACGAGAATCATACGCTCGTTTCCTGCGGGGATAACTTTGGCAGAGCGGATCGGGGAGAAGGCAGTAAGGGGGTGTATACGTACCTCACGCAAGGGAAGCATAAGAATATGCCCGTTTGCCTGAAGGGGAATCACGAGCTTATTTTGCAGAAAATGCTGTTTTCGAGAGAACTTTCCACGCTGGATATCCGAAACGGCGAGCATCGTACGGTCTATTCCTTTTTGGGCAGAAAGCAAGCGGAAATGGACTATATCAGCTATTACGATCTGAACCGACTGGCACACAGTCCGCTGATGGATTGGCTGTTGGATTTGCCCTACTGTTTTGAAACGGATCACTATATCTTTCTGCACGGCTTTTTGCCGCAATACCCAAACGGCAGTTATATCACGAAAAACTTAGAATCGGCGGACGAGGAAGCGTGGCAAACCGCTTGCTGGGCCCAGACGCCGCTCCATATCCTGAAGTTTCCGCAAAGTTATCCTGCGGGCTTGCAGGCAAAGGACGGAACGCCCAAGTGGGTCGTGTTCGGGCACTGGATGAACCGCGAACTGAGACGCGTTCTGGAAAGGGCGCAGGACGTGGACGACAGCCTCTGGAAGAACGAAAGGTTGCATCTTTGCGGACTGGATACCTGCACCTATGCAAGTCACAGGGTGGAGATGCTGGTCGTGGAAGACTGAAAAACGCACGCACGGAAGGGCATTTTGCCGAAAGGAAGAATGTCGGGAAGGAGAATGAAAAAAATCGGGAGTGATTTCGCATTTTTGCGAAATCACTCCCGATGGCATTTTCGGAATGAATTATGTTAATCGGAAGTTTTCTCTGTTTTGGAAGCGCATTCTTGCGGTTTATCGGGCGTTTCTCCGATGCGGCTCTTTTTTCGCCGTTTTACGCATTCCGTCAAAAGGTACTCGATCTGTCCGTTGACGGAGCGCAGATCGTCTGCCGCCCAGGCGGCGATTTCGTTATAGAGCGCAGGGGGGAGTCGGAGCGGAATCTGCTTTTTGCCGTTTTCCTTCATCAATACAAACTGCCCGAATTGACGACCGGTTGGGCGTTCTGATTACCGCACAGCACCACGAGCAGATTGGAGACCATGGCGGCTTTGCGTTCCTCGTCTAAATCCACAACGTTGTTCTGTCTGAGCCGTTCGAGCGCCATTTCCACCATGCCGACGGCGCCGTCCACGATCATCTTGCGCGCGTCGATGATGGCGGAAGCCTGCTGGCGCTGCAACATGATTGCCGCAATTTCCGGAGCGTAGGCAAGGTAGGTGATGCGTGCTTCCACGATTTCGATGCCCGCTTCTTCCACACGGGACTGAATTTCTTCCCGAATGCGCTTGGTAACGAGTTCGCTCGAACCGCGCAGGCTTCCCTCGTCGGGAATGCCGTCGCCCGTCGTGTCCACGTTGGGCGCAACGTCGTAGGGGTAAATGCGGACTACGTTGCGCAATGCGCTGTCGCATTGCAGGGAGAGGTATTCCTTGTAATTATCCACGTTGAATACGGCTTTGGCGGTATCCACGACCTTCCAGATGACGGCGATGCCGATTTCCACGGGGTTGCCGAGGCAGTCGTTTACCTTCTGGCGGCTGTTGTTCAGCGTCATGATCTTGAGGGAAATCTTGCGATTGACCGGATTGGTCGCATTACTATTGTTCATCACGATTTCCATAGCGTCGTTCGTGCTGACGTCCCCGCTCTGGGAAAGCTTGGTCTTGGCGGCAGGGTTAAAACCCGTTGCAAAGGGATTGATGAAGTAAAAACCTTCGTTTTTCAGCGTGCCGTAGTATTTGCCGAACAGCGTTAAAACGAGCGCTTCCTGCGGCTTTAAGACTTTTAAACCCGCAAAACAAATGCAGCTGCCGATTGCAAGGAGCATTCCGAAGAAGACCAGAAAGAACAGATTGGGATTGCTTGCTCCGAGTACGATCAGCGCAACGCTGCCGATTAAAGCCAGTAGGATGAGAACTAAGGCAATCATGCCGTTTTGCTTTTTGCAGATGATTTTTTCTTGCATAAAAAACTTCTCCTTTTTGTTTTGATATCATAATGATATCATATTCGGAAGAATTTGTCAATAGGTCTGAATAAAATTTTTACTGAAAAAGAAAACCCCGTTTTTGCCCAAGGTGCGCAAAAACGGGGTTTCGGAAATAAAGAAAATGTCGGAAAGAAGCCGCAATTTCCGATTGGATTATAAATCTCATCAATGCGTAAATTTCAAAAATGCGCATAGAAAAAAGCTGTCTCAAACTTTCAAACAAACGACAGCTTTTTCCCCAAAGAATAAAAGACTTCTGCCAATCTTTTATTCTTGAACCGAATCGGGTACGGCGGTCCTATCCGCCGTTCCTGATTCCGATTATAACACGGCAGAAAACAAAATGCAAGATGTTTTATTCCGATTCCCAAAATTTTTTTTGAGTGATACGAAGGGAGTGCGGCGCATATTGCCGTCGGAAGCATACGGAAGCGCAGGGCAACGGAGAACGAGAATACGGCAACGGCGCATGGAAGAAGGCGCAAAGAAGGCGCAAAGGAAGCGCAGGGCAACGGAGAGTTGTGCGTTCGGCCTTGTAAAAAACCGTCCGATTGAGCGGTGGAAAGGGACGTCAGATTTTGCGGTAGATGACGATGCGCCTGCCGCTTTCTACGGGAAAGGTGAGTTCCGGGTTGCAGGCAAGCACCTCGTCCGGGGCTTTGCCCAGCTTTTTGGCGACCGCCCAAAGATCGTCTCCCGCTTGGGGCAGAAATACGGAAACGGCGTTGGTGTTTTCCGTATAGGCTTTGCCTTCCTTGACTTCCGTAACGCATTCGGGGGCGGAGGTTTCCTCTATGCGCGCGGAGATGCGCAAAGTGCCCTCCGCATCGATCCTGCCCTCCTGTTTCTGTCGGGCGGACAGCCCGCATACGATGGCGGAAAGCGTTACGCTTTCGCCTTCGGCAAGCCGCAAGCCGGCAAGCTCTGCGGAAAAGGGCAGCGTGATGGCGGCGGAGCGGTGCCCCCCGTCCGAATCGGCAAAGAGCAAGGTGGCGCTCGCCGTGCCCTCCGCAAACCATGCGGAATCGTGCATCACGGCGTTGACTTCCGCCGATTGCAACGCCACCGCCTGCAGGTTGCAGGAAAAGTCGATTTCCCCGTCCAGCGCAGCTAAGCCTGCGATATGCTCGGTAAATTTACGGTAACCCTTCGTTCTGCCGGAGGGCAGTACGCCCATCGTCTTTTCCGTTTCGCACAGCGGGGAAAACACGTCCGTTGCAACCCTGAGCGGTACGGTTTCGTATACCCGGCAACGGATTTCGGCGGTGATTTCGCAGGTGAGCGTGCAGTTGTTTCTGCCTTCGTCCGTAACGGCGGTTACGTTGGAAGAGGTAATCGTAACGGAAGCGTCGCAATCCTTCCCGCGGAAGGCGTCCTCGCACGGGATTTCCCTTCGGAAGGGAATGAGCCGTTCGTAGGAGCAAAGTCCGTCATCCTTGAGGGCGCAAATCTGCAGGTTGATTTCCCCCGACACGATCACGGTGCCTGCGGAACACTCCGCGTCGTCTATAATCACGTTTTCGCTGTGTAAAAGTACGTCCCCCACGTACCCCGTTTCAAACTCGTCGTCCGCTTCGATGCGGGCGGTAACCTCTGCGCTCTTTACGGCCTGTATTTCCCGCTGCTGCAAAATCAAGCCGTTCCCGCCGGTAAGGTAGGGCACTTCCTTTACGGAGCGCACCGCAATTTCTGCGCCGATATTGGCGGAGATGAATATGGAGTTGCCTTCCCTTCTGGGGGAAACGGAAAGTACGGAAAGCGTTACGCTTGCGGCGTCCGTCTCCTTGCAGTCGGGGGCGTCTGCACGCTTGGAAAATTCCGCGCCCCGCTCTATGCGGCACACGGTGCCCCGTGCGTCCTCGTATACCACGGCGGTATACAGTCTGCCCGTATAACGCACTTCGTTTTCCCCCGCTTCCGCCGATACGCAGGTGACGGTGGCGTGTACGCAAAGGATTCTGGCAATCTCACTGCCGGCGCCCGTCAGGCGGCAATCGGCGGAGGAACGGGCGGTATATTTCTTTTCCAAGGGAGCGGCAAAGCGTTCAAAAACAGGTTGAATGGACATAATGATACAAATACCCCGCATAAAAAAATCGTTGTTGCTTTATTATACGGGGCAGGAACGGGGAAAAGAACGGAAAAAGAAAAAAACTTTTAAAAATCAAAAATTTATGAAAAAAGCGGTAAAAAATAATTGCAAAACGTAAGAATAGACAGTATAATCTAATACAGAATTTTACGGAATAACAGAATCCGTAAGGAAATAAATTGCGAAAGGGGAATGCACATGGCAAAGTATAAAAAATGCCCTCGTTGCGACATTAACTGGTATGATTCCGAAAAGCAGGAGTATTGCGACATCTGCCTGATGGAAATGAAGGGTAAGCGCATTTATACGGAAGACGTTTACGAGGAAGCGGAAGCCGAGGAAATCACGGAAGAGAGAGACGAATTGTACGAGGTAGGTACCTGCCGTATCTGCGGCAAGCGCATCGCTTCCGGGGATATCTGCGAAGAATGCGAAAAGACGCACGAGTACGACACGGAAGAGGACGTACAGGATAATATGGACAACGACGAAGGCTGGGAAAGCTACCGCGATAACGCTACGGAAGAAGACGGCATCCACATCGAGGACGAAGACGGAGAATTCGATATCATCGAAGAGGACGAAGAAGAGGAAGAGTACGAAGAAGCGGAAGAAGACGACTTCGACGAAGTCGGGGATATCGACGACTTTGACGACGACGAGGAAGTCGACGACGAGGAAGCCGACGAAGACGACGATTATTGAGGGAAGAAAATTTTTCCGAAAAAAGTGGCAAGTACGGGCAAAACGCATTGACAAGGTGTGTTTTGATACGATATAATGATTATGCTTTGAAAAAAGAAGCAACCAAAACGTAGTTTGCGCGGTAATATCACACCGCTCGGGCGTTATGAAAAAAAATTTCGATAAATTCAAAAAAAAATGTTTTTAGGCATAAAACAGCTTGACAGAAATTTTGAATCGGAATAAAATAAAAAAGTAATCAAAAAAACAAGAAGATTTTCAGTGATATGATAGGAAATCGAGGAGACCAGTATTATGAAGACTTACACTGCTAAAGCGCAGACCGTGGAAAAGAAATGGTATGTAGTCGATGCCGAAGGCGTGTCCTTGGGTAGACTTGCATCTCAGGTTGCATCCGTTCTTCGCGGAAAAAACAAGCCGGAATTTACCCCCAACACCGATACCGGCGATTACGTAATCGTCGTAAATTGCGATAAAGTCGTTTTGACCGGCAATAAGTTAGAAGATAAATATTTCTGCTATCACACCGGCTACATCGGCGGTTTGAAACAGATCCCTTACAAGCAGATGCTTGCCGAAAAGAGCGACGTAGTTGTTTACGAAGCTGTAAAAGGTATGCTTCCCAAAAACAGTCTGGGCAGACAGATGCTCAAAAAGCTCAGAGTGTACAAGGGTGCTGAACACAATCAGGCTGCACAAAAGCCCGAAGTTCTGGAATTAAAGTAAGAGGAGATTGGAATTATGGCTAACAGTTTAAAGAGAAAACTCCAGTTCTGGGGTACAGGCAGAAGAAAGAAGGCTATTGCCCGCGTTCGTCTCCTTCCGGAAGGCAGCGGCAGCATCGTGATCAATGGCAGAGAATTGGAAGAATTCTTCCCCATGGGTACCATGCAGTACATCGTAAAGCAGCCCTTGAACCTGACGGAAACGCTCGCAAGCTTCGACGTAGTAGTCAACGTTGCAGGCGGCGGTTTCACGGGTCAGGCAGGCGCTATCCGTCTTGGTATTGCCCGTGCATTGCTCCTTGCAGATCCCGAACTCCGTCCCGTTCTCAAAAAGGCAGGCTTCCTTACGAGAGATCCCAGAGTGAAGGAAAGAAAGAAGTACGGTCTCAAAAAGGCAAGACGTGCTCCTCAGTTCTCCAAGAGATAATTTATCGGTGAATCCGACAACGAAAAAATACCGATTGCATTGGTGCAGTCGGTATTTTTATAAAAGGGAGAGGGTCGGTTACGATTTACGCGCTTTGGCGGAGATCATTTCCTGCCGTCTGAGCATTTCTTCCAGCGCATAGGCGCCGGAGCCGCCCGTCTTTTTCGGCGGCGCTTCCGTGCCGGTGCCTGTCGGGGGCGCGTCGGGGGCGGAAGCGGGCGCATTGCCCGTCTGCCTGCTTTGCGCTTGCGCTTTTTGCTCCGTCGGATGGGTCGGAATCGTTTTTAAGCTCGTAAGCGCTTTGAGTATTCCGAATATGACTGATTTGTTCAAAACGAACCTCCTTTTTTAAAATTTCCGAAAAAACGATCGGTATTTTAATTGATTTCATTCAGAAATTAGTATATAATTAGGATGTGTCTCTTTGCTTGCGGATTGTATATCTGCGGAAGGAGTGCAAAAAAATTCGTTTTTACCGCGCTTTTCATACAGAAAAGTTGCAATCGTAAGGAGTTTTTTCCATGAATAAAATTTTCAAAAAAATCATGTTGACGGCAATTACCGCCGTGCTTGCAGTCAGCACCTTTGCTTTTACCGGTTGCGATACCGCTTTGGAATATCAGCCTTCCGCAGAAGCCGCCGTTTCCAATGCAGGGTTCGTAGTCGAAAAGGGCAATTACGTCTACTTTATCAACGGTTCGGAAGAATACACCGCAGCCAATAAAATGGGGGACGTTGTCAAGGCGTCTTTGGTACGTATCGCCAAGACCGATCTTGCCGCAGGCAATTACGGCAAGGTAGACGTCGTCGTACCCACGCTGCTCGTTGCAGGCGACCACAGCGCAGGCGTGTTCATCTACGGGGACTACGTATATTATGCAACCCCGACGAACGTAAAGGATATCACCACGGGCGAAGTGCTGAATCAGCACCTCGACTTTAAGAGCTGTAAGCTGGATGGTACGGAAAACATGAAGGACAGCTTCTTCTTCCGTACGGAAAGCAACACCGTAGAATACCGCTACGTAGAAGTAGACGGCACCGTGTACTGTATGTATACGAACGTCAACGATATCTATTCCTATAACACCGAAACGGGCGTAACCACGCTCATTGCGGACGAAACGAGCGGCTATATGCTTTCCTCCGACCCCGAAAGCCCCTACGTTTATTATACGATGGACGTTACTTACCGCCCGGAAACGCTGAACGCCTATAAGCTGCCTTACAATCAGGTTTATATGGCACGTGCGGACGTAACGGAAGAAACGGCTCCCGAACAGTATAAAAACTACAAGGAAACGCTTGCGGAAGCGGAAAAGGACAAGGGTATGGAGTACTACCATAACCTCGGTACTTTGGTACTGGACGGCAGAGGCAGCACCAACGACGTCCTGCCCGTCAACTACGGTTACGAAATGGAAGGCACCGTGCCCACTCCTTCTTCCCCCGGCGGCTATAAGTATACCTTGACCCGTTACACGAACGACGGCATCTACTATACGAGAGAGAGCGTCAACAAGACGGATTCCTCCGCGGACGGCGGCTGGCTCTTCTACCTTGCGGACGCTATGCAGCAGAAGGAAGGGTTTAACCCGATTTCCGGCAACGCCAACACCGCCGCTTTGGCAGACGCAGGCGAATACAACGACGTGGTTGCCTACAATACGACCAACGCTTCCGACGGCGCAATCTTCCTGTATGAAAACGGCAAGCACAGCTATCTGTACACTTCCGGCAATATCATTTACAGAGCGGACGTAGAAAACACCGCAAGCGGCATCGAAACGACGGAGACGAGAGTGGTTGCTTCCGCATCCGGCGCAACGCTCCTTTGGACGGAAAGCGCAGGGGCTTACCGCTACCTCTACTATTCCACTTCCGGCACCAACGGCAACAATCTGAACCGAGTTGCTTACAACGGCACCAAGGCAGATTACAGCAATATTCTGGGCGATAAGAACTATCAGGCACTGCGTATCCTGGATATCGACTACGCTTCCGATTGGTACGCTCCGGAAATTCTGGAAATCGACGGCAGGAGTTACCTCTTCTTCGTCAATGCGGAATCCATCGGCGCACTCTCCTACAACTACGTTGCCGTAATGGATATGACGGGCGCAAACGGCGTTATGACCAATGCGGAACTTGCCGCCCTGAACGAAAAGTATACCGAGGTGAAGGACCTCATCAAAAAGGAAACGACCGACCACAAGGAACTCGGTAACGCCATGTACTACTATTATATGACGGGCGAGACGGAAAAGTTTGATGAGGCGATTTTGGAAGCGGAAGAAGCAGGCTACGATAAGACGTACCTCTATTCCGAATACTATCAGGCGCAGTTCAAGGCGTTCGCAACGCTTACGGGCGACTACGAAGGCAAGTTTACGGACGAATCCGGCAAGAAATACAACGTACAGAGCTACTTCTATAACACCGTGGGCGTCATGACCGAAGAAGACGCGGAAAACCTGGATAACGTATGGAAGACGGGTTACATCGAACGGCTGGAAGAAACGGAAGAAGCAGGTCTGGCAACGTGGGCATGGGTACTCATCATCGCAGGTAGCGTGCTCGGCGTAGCGGCAATCGTCTGCGCAATCGTCATTCCCATCGTTCTGCGCAAGAAGAAGGCGGAAGAGAACGTGCAGGCAACGGAAGAAGGCTACAAGGTAGATATGGACGTAGCGGAAGACATCGACGTTTACGCTACGGAAGAAACTCCGACCGAAGAAACGACCGAAGAATCCTCCGAAGAAGCTACCGAAGAAACGGATGAACCGAAAGAATAAATCGGAAAAAACGCACCGAATGAGAACAGTTGTACGGTTTTTTGTGCAACTGTTCTTTTTTATGCGTAAATTTTTGTATAATTGCACGTTGACGGCAATGCGTTTTTCTGTTATAATGGTAGCATAGAGAGAGACGGGTAAATCCTGTTTTATGTACTTTTTCATTATTACCGAGGGAAAGTTGCGATGGCGAACGGCTGTCGCAGCTTTTTCTTGTAAAAAAGAGCGAAAACAGTTGACAGGTTTGGCTTTTTTGTGGTAGAATAAGGGAAAGCGAGGATAAAGAAAAGTAACGAAAAGAACCTCTTACAGAGAGCGGTCGGCGCTGAGAGTACCGCAGAAAGGATTTTCGCGAAGAACACTTTGGAGCTGCAATCCGAAATGCAAAGAGTAGGTGCGCCGTTACGGAAACGAGACTTCCGCAAGGCTTGTAAGAGCCGTAAAGTGATCGCCTAAGGCGATAAATCAGGTGGTACCACGGTCGGAGTATTCCGCTCGTCCTGAAAGAAAGTGATTTTTTTTCGGGGACGGGCGTTTTTTATCGCTTGCCCCGACAGATAACAGATAAAGGAGTAGCAATATGAAACATACGGACATTGTAGATCTTTTGGAAAGATCCGCCGAATATCTCGGCAAACAAATCACCGTTTGCGGTTGGGTGCGCTCTGCAAGAGATTCCGGCTCCATCGCATTTATGGACCTCAACGACGGCACGACTTTTGCAAAACTGCAAATCGTTCTCG
>CAMAGA010000038.1 GCA_945833955.1 uncultured Clostridia bacterium | reverse complement strand
GATGGGCGGAAATGCCGATGTGATTGAATATGATATCGTTATCCGCGCTTCTGCCGATAGAAACGGAAGTAATCTCTTCGTTGGGGGTATCTTCCTTTGTAAACTTTTTCCAGACGGCGTCTTCCTCGGTGGAGGAAAAGAGGATGAGAACGCTTTCCTGATTGGCTACGCCGCGGTCGTTGATCCGAATAACGTCGCCGTCCTTTAAGGTAACCTGATTGGCGTGTATGCCGTTGACGAGCGTGGGGTTTTCCGGTCGGGTATCGGTCAGGACAAGCTCGTTTTTGCGGAGCGAAATTTTTGCCTGTTTGGGCGCAATTACGCGGGAAACGAGTTCGATATCCGCTTTTTTATTGGCGGCGTTGCCGATGATGAGTGAATTTTTTTGAAAATCCTTTAAATTGAGTATGTAGGGTTGGTGTTGTTCGGCAAAAACGGTCAAAAGGGCGTACATACCGCTGTATCCGGACGTGGCGTCTTCCAGTTCCTCCGCCGTGCGCAACGGGTCGGCTTCGCCCGTGCGAGAGTAGGAAATCGTCTTTTCCAAGGAGAGGAAATCGGGCGGTTGCGGTGCGGCTACGGCGGTTGCGGCGACTTCGTCCTTCGGGTTCTTCTCTGCGCATTTCTCTTCTGCTTTTTTTACGTCCGAAGGCACGCTTTGCTGCGTCTCTTTGATTTCTTTATTCTCAATCGGTTCATCGGTGGATGTCGGACTTTTTTTGGGATTGGTCATAAAAGCATACTCCTTTCAAAAGGTTAAATTTTGCGCGGAAGGCGTTTTTCAGATCCGTAAACGCATTCCCGCTGTTTTCGGTTGCTCCGCATAGGATAATGGTAGTGTTATCTGCGCCGCCCGCTTCCAATGCGGCGGAAAGTAACGCTTTGCCGCAAAGGCAAACGTCGGATATTTCCTGCAACGTGGCGCCGATGCGTTCTACGGGCACCATGTCGGTCAGCCCGTCGGAGCAGATCAAAAAGCGATCGCCGGAAGCTAAGCGGAGTTTTTTTACGTGGGGGGTAACTTCAATCTGGTCGATGGCAAGCCCCAAAAACTGCGTTAAGGCAGGCTTGCGCCGCTTTACGCCGTCCGATTCGGGAATGTATTGCGTATCGTCCAGGGAAAGTTTTTCCAGGTTTCCGCCACGGAAGAGAAACACGGGCGAGTCCCCCGTGTTGGAAATCCACGCATCGTCGCCGTCAAACAGGACGGCGGCCTGCGTCGTGCCGATCAGCCTGCCGCCCCGATCTATTGCCGCATTTGCCACGGCCTCGTTCAGTTCCTTAGCAAGTTCTATAAGGAGCGAACGGGAATCGAGGGTGCTCTTTTTTTGCGCTTTGAAAAACCCGACGGTATTTTTGGCGGCGACAGATGCGGCAACCTCGCCGTAAGCTTCGCCGCCCATGCCGTCGAAAACGGAATAGAGGTGGCGGTTATCGGTGGATATAACGGAGAAAAGCGGGCGTTGCAGCCCGTTATTCGTTACGGGGAGGACTTTTCCGTTAAAGTAAAAATTATCCTGATTGCGCTCCCGATATTTACCGGTATCGCAAAGGCAAATGCTCTGTATCGTATAACTCATAGCAAAAACCCCGTCAGGATTGTTTCGCAAATAAGGCAACGATTTTATCGTATAAAAATGACCACGCTTTTTGCACGGCTTGTACTACCGTATTCCAATAGACGCCGCCTTGAAAATAGCGCAGGAATATGTACGTGCCGAATAAAATCACGGAGAGAATAAAAACAGATATTAAAAATCCGGCGGCGGCGCTCTTCGGATTGCGATATTTTTTCTTTTTCTTTTTATCCTTTTTGTCTTTTTTATGCTGAAATACCGCCGATTCGTCGTGGTAAGTTTCTATAGAAGCGTTATCCGCATTGTTTGCGGAAAGGTAAGCGGAAAGCGCCTGCAAAGCGGAAAGCAGTTCGTTGGCGTTTGCGTACCGTTTTTTGGGGTCGTAAGCGCAAGCCTTTAAAACGACCGCCGCCGTGCGGGAATGCGCCAGCATGGGTTCCGGGAACGCCGTTCCCGCAATGCGCTTATCAAACGCTTCCGTCTGATCGGCAAACTTGATGGGTTGCGGGTGAGGCGGCATCAGGGGATAACGGTTGTAGTTGAGCAATTTATACATGACGATGCCGAGGGAATAAATATCCACGGTATGGTCGTAGGGTTGGTTTTTATACACTTCCGGCGCCATATAGTGGGGCGTTCCCTTCATGGAAAAGGCGGCGGTGGATTGCTCTATAATTTTCGCCTCGCCAAAGTCCCCCAGTTTATAAATTCCGTCCGTTTCCGAATAGAAGATGTTTTCCGGCTTGATATCCCGATGGACGATCTTCTTTTCTTCGCAGGCAATCAGGGCTTTGCATAAGTCGGTGCCAAGGCGGATGACCTCTTCTTCCGTCATGTCGTTATTTTTGATCCGCGCGTTGAGCCCCGTCAGCAATTCCATGCGGATGTAGATATTCGAGCCGATCTCGTCCGTTTTCTTTTCCACGACGTAATCTTCTATCCGCACGATATTTTCGCAGGCGGACAGCTCCTGCATGGTCTGAATTTCCGTGAGACAGTTATCCACAATGGATTGAATGTACGCTTTGGCGGAATCGTTGTTCTGGATATCCGCCATGACGCTGTTGAGTTCGGATTTGGTTTTGGGAATGGATATGATTTTTACGGCATAGTACTTCTTTTCTCCCTTTCGGGTGCTCGCTTTATACACTTTTCCGTAGGAGCCTTCCCCCAATTCCTCGCGGATTTTGATATCCGCCCATTGCTTCGGTAATAAAATTTCTGCCATAGCACGCCTCCCGCAGTATTCCCGTAGTTTTTGTAATACAAATTCATTATACAATAAAGAAATGCTTTTTTCAAGTAAATTTGAAAAGCTTTCTCTTTTTGCCGTTGATTTCTTTGTCGAAAGTCACAAAACCGGAGCGGCAAAACGGATATTGCGCTTTCATTACGCCCGTCCTGCTCTTTTTAAAAAGCTTACAGCGAGTACTGAAAATCTTGTCTCAGTATCGGAAAATGCAAAACCGCTCCGAAAACGACTCGAAGCGGTTTTATAATTTAGGAATGATTTATTGCTTCTTTGCTTTGGCGTTGGCTTTTGCACGGAGTTCGGAATCGAGAATGCGCTTTCTGACGCGCAGGCTCTTGGGCGTAACTTCCAACAGTTCGTCGTCGTTGATGAATTCCAAAGATTCTTCCAGACTCATTACTTTGGGCGTGATGAGCCTGAGGGCGTCGTCGGATGCGGAGGAACGGGTATTCGTCAGGTGCTTTTCCTTGCAGACGTTTACGTTGATATCGTCGCTCTTGGGGGATTCGCCTACGACCATGCCGCCGTATACGGGCGTGCCTGCGCCGATGAACAGCGTGCCTCTGCCCTGCGCATTGAACAGTCCGTACGTTACGGCGTCGCCCGTTTCAAATGCGATGAGGGAACCGGTGCTTCTTCTGGCAATTTCGCCCTTGTAGGGTTCGTAATCGAAGAATACGGAGCTCATGACGCCTTCGCCCTTGGTAGCGGTCAAAAATTCGCTCTTATAACCGAACAGGCCTCTGGAGGGAACGTGGTATTCCAGTCTGGTTCTGCTGCCGATTGCCTGCATACTGATCAGAGTGCCTTTTCTTGCGCCCATGCCCGTGATTACGCTGCCTTCCATGCCGGAGGGAACGTCGAAAATGGCGGTTTCTACGGGTTCGTAGCGTTCACCGTCCACGTCTTTATAGAGTACTTTGGGGGGAGAAACCTGAAATTCATAGCCTTCCCGACGCATGGTTTCGATGAGAATGGAAAGGTGCATTTCGCCTCTGCCGCTTACCTTGTAGCTGTCGGCGGAGTCGGTATCTTCCACGCGGAGGGATACGTCCCGAAGGAGTTCCCGGTACAGTCTGTCGTGCAGGTGTCTCGTGGTGACGAATTTTCCTTCCTTGCCGGCAAAGGGGGAATCGTTTACGGAGAAGTACATGGCAACCGTGGGGTTGGAGATATTGACGAATTTGACGGGTTCCACGCAGGAGCTTACGCACACCGTATCGCCGATGTTGATCTTTTCCAGACCGGAGAAGCAGACGATGTCCCCGGCAACTGCCTTTTCTACGGAAACACGGTTCAGGCCTTCGATCTGATACAGGTTTGCAAATTTGCCTGCGTCGTGCAGTTCGGGGCGGTTGTAGTTGCATACGACTACGCTTTCGTTGGCAAGAATAGTGCCTCTTTCGATTCTGCCGATGCCGATTCTGCCGACGTATTCGTTATAGTCGATGGAAGAAACGAGGATCTGCGCAGGGGCGGTATCGTCTACTTCCATCGGGGGGAAGTGTTCGATGATGGTATCGAAGAGGGGCGTCAGGTCGGGACCGAGCTCGTCCGGCGTGTAGCTGGCTCTGCCCGTTCTGCCGGAGCAGTAGATGAAGGGGCTTTCCAGCTGGTCGTCGTTGGCGTCGAGGTCCATCAGAAGTTCCAATACCTCGTCGGGAACTTCGTCCAATCTTGCGTCGGGGCGATCAACTTTATTGATAACGATGATGCATTTGTGGCCCATTTCCAGCGCTTTTTGCATAACGAAACGGGTCTGCGGCATGGGGCCTTCTGCGGCGTCTACCAGAATGAGTACGCCGTTTACCATTTTCATGACGCGTTCCACTTCGCCGGAGAAGTCCGCGTGGCCCGGCGTATCTATGACGTTGATTTTGATGCCCTTATAATGAATGGCAGTATTTTTGGCGAGGATGGTAATTCCTCTTTCTCTTTCCAGGTCGTTGGAGTCCATGACTCTTTCGTCTACCTGCTGATTTTCACGGAAAGTATGGCTCTGCTTCAAAAGCTGATCCACGAGGGTGGTTTTGCCGTGGTCAACGTGCGCAATAATCGCAATGTTTCTTAAATCTTTTCTTAACAAAATATATTCCTCCGTAGCGTTCCTCCATGCCGTACAAACGGAAAAAGAAGGCAGTCGTTTTCAAGGCAATATTGTATACTTTTTTTGCGTTTGTGGCAACAATTTAAAACGGGGATTTTCAAAAAAATCCCCGTTCTCGCAAATTTTTTTGCCGATGCGTTAAAATTCGCTCTTCGTTTCCCTTTCAAAGAGTTTTAAAATGATGCGTAAAAGGTTGCTTCTCGCTTCCCCGTCGGAGAAGGGATCCGCTTCGTAGCAGGCGGAATAGACCGCTTCCGTAATGGGCAGTTCCACGTTATACAGCCTGCCGAGCATACGCATTGCCTTGGCGGTGGGTACGCCTTCCGCCAGCTTTCCGAATTTTTTGCCCTGCACCAAAAGTTCCCCGTAGCCGCGGTTGTGGGAATAGGGGGAAAAGAGCGTGGTTTCGTAATCGCCCAGATGCGCAAGCCCGTAGGCGGAAAAGGGACTGCCGCCCATCGCATGGATGAGTTTGGCTACCTCTCTTGCGCCGCGCGCCATGAGCGGACCTTTCAGGCTGGTAAAGCCGCCGCCGTCCAATATGCCTGCGGCAATCCCCATTACGTTTTTTGCCGCCGCGCCGATTTCCGTACCGATCAGGTCGTTGCCGTAGTAAAAGCGGATGAGGTTGCTCTTGAATGCGGAAGCCAGTTCTTTTTTGAGCGCTTCGTTTTGGGAGTCGATGAGCATACAGTTGGGAATGCCCTGCACGAACGCCTGAATATGCCCGGGACCGACCCAGACGGCGATGCGATCGGGCGAAATGCCGCTTTCCGTCATGATTTCCGAAAGTCTCTTGCCCGTATCCGACTCGATGCCCTTCATACACAGGACGAACGTCTTATCTGCAACGGGGAAGCGGGTTACTTCCTGCATAAAGGCGCGCAAGCCCTGTGCGCTGATGGCGATGATGACGATTTCCGCCTCGGACAACGCTTTTTCCAGATCGGACGTCAGATGAATTCTTTTATCCAGAGCAACGTATTCGTTTTTGCCCGTTTCCTGCAAAATACGGAAGGATTGCCCGTTTTCGGGCCCCCACATCGTAACGGGAAAACCGAGTCCGCACAAATACCATGCGATAAAGGAACCCCATCTGCCGCAACCCAATACGGATATTTTTTTCATATAAAGTTCTCCTTTTTACAGGGGTTTTCGTTCGAGTAACGCACGGGACAGCGTAACGTCGTCCGTGTATTCGATCTCCGATCCGACGGAGATCCCTCGGGAAAGTCTGGTTACTACGACGCCGAGCGGCTTTAAAAGCTTGGCTATATACATGGCGGTGGCGTCGCCCTCTACGTCGGGATTGGTCGCCATGATCACTTCCTTGGTGTCGGCGGTAATTCTTGCCAGCAGTTCTTTAATGCGGATGTCGTTGGGGCCCTTGCCTTCCATGGGGCTGATTACCCCGTGCAGAACGTGGTACACGCCCTTGAATTCATGCAGCTTTTCCATGGCGATGACGTCCTTCGGCTCCTGCACCACGCAGATGACGTCGCTTTGCCGTCTTTTGCAAATTTCGCATTCGTCCGTTTCGGAAAAATTGCCGCACGTTTTGCAGTAGCGCACCTTCTTTTTTGCCTGCATAATCGCTTCCGCAAAGGCAAAGGCTTCCGCATCCGACATATTCACGATTTTATAGGCGTATCGCTGCGCCGTCTTTTTGCCTACGCCGGGCAGTTTGGAAAACTCGTTGATGAGTCTTCCGATCGGTTCGATAAAAATTTCCATACAATCAGAAAAGTCCGCCTGCTCCGCCGAGACCGCCGAACGGCCCCATCTTCTGTTCGTAGATTACGTCGGCTTTTTTATAGCCGTCGTTGATGGCAGCCATAATCAGATCTTCCAGCATTTCCACGTCGTCGGGGTCGCTCAGATCCACGAGTTCGGAAATGTTGTCGCCGAATTCCACGCCGTCGATTATCTTTTTACCGTTCATATACACGACGACCGCTTCGTTTGCGCCCGCAATGCCTACGACCTCCGTTTCTTCCAGTTCCTTTTCCGCCTGTTGCATCTGTTCCTGCATCTTCTGTGCCTGACGCATCAGGTTTTGCATATTTCCGCCGCCGAAGCCGCCTTTTCCGTATGCTATATATTCTGTCCTCCAAATTGATATTTTTTATTGATGATTGGTTCTTTTATTTTTTTCGGATTTTCACGTCGGAAAAATCCTGTTCCAATTTTTGTATTGCCTGTAAGGCAGGGTCAACCTTTCCGCCCTGTAAACGGATTTCATACTCCGTAATGCCGACGCTCTGCAATGCTTCCCGAATGGTGGCGGCGTGCTCTTCCCTGCATAACGCCCGATACACGGCTTCCCGATCGGTGGAAAGAATAAAACAGTTCCCCACGAATTCGTTCTTTAAATCCATGCACAGCGTAAAGAGAACGCCGCTTTTGGCGGACTTTCGGATCGCCCGTATGAATCTGGCGAATGCGCTCCGTTTGACTTCTTCGGTGAGCGCAGGCACGGAAGGCGTGCCGGAAAGGGTAGGTGCGTCTGCAAAGGCAGGAGCAACGGAAGAAGGGGTCGGATTTTCCGCTTTCGGCAAAGGCAGTTCTTCCGCCGTTTGCGCAGGCTTCTTTCGGGGAAGCGGTTCTTCCGTCGGTGGAGCGGCTTTCTTGCGAGGAATCGGTTCTTCCCGTAAGATCGGAGTCGGCTCGGGAGCCGGTTCTTCGTTATCCATGTAAAAACCGTACTCTTCCGGTTCTTCCGAAAGCGGCGGTGCATCGTTGAAAAATGCGTCTTGCGCCTTCGGTGCGGCGGATTCCTTCTGCACCGTTTGCGCCGTTTTTGCAGGTTGCGCTTGTGCCGTCGGTTCGCTTTGGGCAATCGGTGCGGACTGCGCCGTCGGGGAAGGCGATGTGATTGTAATACCGTTTTTGCGCAAGTCGGCAAGCTCGTTTTCCAGAGCGGTCATGCGGGATAGCAGTGCGTCCATATTATAGTCTTCCGCCGGTACAGCCGCTTTGACGACCGCCGTTTCCAAGGTGATGCGCGGGGAAGACGAGTATTTGAGTTGCGTTTCCGCCTCCGCAAAAATTTCCGTGGTGCGGAGCAGGCGGTGTCCGTCCGTCTTTTGAGCGCATTCCGCTATGACGGCGTACATTTCCGAAGGGAGAGAGAGTATCTTTTCCGCATTCCTGCAAAGCTTGGCAACGGTGCACTGATTCAGATACTGTAAAAAATCACGGCAGATTACGCCTATGCTCTTCCCGGAAGAGACGAGTTCTTCCGTAAAAGCCAAAGCGGTAGCCGCATCGCCTTGCAATACGGCTTGCAGCATGGCGGAAGTCTTATAGAAGTCCGCACCGCCGAGCACGGCGTTCACGTCCGCATAGGTGAGCGTGCCGTTGCTGTACGATACGCAGGTATCGGCGATGGAAAGCGCATCCCGCATACTGCCTGCGCCTGCTCTGGCAATGGCGGCAACGGCTTCCCGTTCGTACGTTTTGCCGATTTTATCGAATACGGTACAAAGATAGTTTTCCAGATCTGCCTGCGGTATCAGTTTAAAGTCGAAGCGCATACAGCGGGAAAGTATGGTTGCCGGCACTTTTTGCGGTTCGGTGGTCGCTAAAATGAACACGGCGTGCGCAGGCGGTTCTTCCAGCGTTTTTAAAAGCGCGTTGAAGGCGGATGCGGACAGCATATGCACTTCGTCGATGATATACACTTTATAGCGGCAGGAAACGGGCGGATACTGCACCTTTTCCCGCAAGGAACGCATTTCGTCCACGCCGTTGTTGGAGGCGGCGTCTATTTCCGTCAGGTCCAGATTATTCGGTTGCATCAGCGCCTTGCAGGCGTTGCATTTGCCGCAGGGCGAACCGTCTACGGGGTGTTCGCAGTTGATTGCGTTGGCAAAAATTCTGGCAATACTCGTTTTACCTGTGCCGCGAGGTCCGCAAAACAGATATGCGTGCCCGATTCGGTCGGTTTCTATCTGGTTTTTCAATATGCGCACGACGTGCTCCTGCCTGACCACTTCGTGCAAAGCGGAAGGGCGGAACAGTCTGTATAAAGCAAGGTAAGCCATAATTACTCCTTATCAAATAACGTTTTCAATTTCTTTTTGGCTCTCTGTAACGCGTTGTCCACGCTCTTTGTGGGTTTTTGAATGGATTCGGCAATCTGCGCAAGGTTCATTCCGTCCATGTACATACGTATAATGCGGTATTCAAAGTCGGAAAGCACGCTGCTGATTTTCGCAAGCAATTCCCTTGTGGACTCTTCCAAAATCACGGTCTCTTCCGGCCCCGATGAAAAGGATAGCCCGGCATAACCGTCGTCCGCAAAGGAGATATAGTTATTGAGGGGCGCATTCTTTTTGCCGCAATCCAGCCGCACCGCATCCATGATTTTATGTACGATACAGGCGGAAGCAAAGGTGCGGAAGGAAGACTTTTTTTGCGCGTCGTAAGCGAGGATTGCATCGTACAGCCCGAGCATACCTTCCTGCATCAGATCTTCCGCATCGCCGCCTGCCAGAAAAAACCCGTGGGCTTTGCTGCGTACCAAATTTTTATAGCGTTGGAGAAGTACGTTTGCGGCGTCGTGGTTTTTTTCCTGCGCCAAACGTACGAGCTCCTCGTCGGAAAGCGTCTCTAATTTATCCATTTTATCCATGCGTCAGTTGCGTTGCTTGGCTACTTCGTATGCGGCGATGCCGAGCGCAACGGAGGCGTTGAGGGAATTGACTTTGCCGTGTAAGGGCAGGGACAGTACCTTGTCGCATTTTTCTCTGGTCAGCCGCTTTACCCCGGAATCTTCCCCGCCGATCACCAGTGCGACGTTGCCCGTCAGATCGGCCTGGTAGATGTCTTCCCCGTCCGCTTCGAGCGCATAGATCCAATACCCGTTTTTTTGCAAAAAGTCAATCGTATTATTCAAAGAAGTCACTTTGGCTACGGGCATGAAGTTTGCCGCCCCTGCGGAAATGCGGATTACGCTTTCCGTAACGGAAGCGGAATTGGTTTTGGGAATGATGACGCCGTCGGCTCCCGCACATTCCGCCACGCGGAGAATGGAACCGAGGTTATGCACGTCTTCTATGCCATCGCAAAGAATGAGGAATCCGCCGTTTGCCTTTTTCTGTGCAACGAGATCCTCCATCTCCGCATAGACGAAGTCGGTGGTGAGCGCGATTACGCCCTGGTGATGCGTGGAGCCGCTTTCCTTATCGAGCAGTTCCTTATCCACGAACTGAACGCGGACGTTCTTTTTTCTGGCTTCGGCAAAAATTTTGCCGAGGGACCCCTGCGGTGATTTCTTATCCGGGTCCTTCTGCATGAGAATTTTATCAATGGTTTTATCCGTTTTCAAAAGTTCCAAAACGGCGTTTCTGCCTTCTACTTTCATGAATTTTCCTCCATACTCAACAGTTCGTCTATGCGGGCGTGATTACCCGTCATGTATAAAAAGCCCAAAACGGCTTCAAATCCCGTGGAGCGGTTGTATTCCGCAACGGACGCATTTTTGCTCTTCGTGGGTTTTTTGGCGTTTCTGCCCCGTAAAAAGATGGCATTTTCCTCTTCCGTAAAATGCGGTAAAATCTTATCCAGCAAAGCGGATTGCCCCTTGGCGGAAACTTCCGCACTCGTGCGCTTTTGCAGTTCCCCCGTGCGGAAATCGGAAGAAAGCACCCATTTTTCCCGTATGTACAGGGAATATACGGCGTCGCCGACGAAGGCAAGCGTAACAGGGCTCAATAATTTTGCCTGTTGAGGGGAGATGGTGGAGTCGAGCGTGAACATAAAACCCCCGTAAAAAATAAAATACGCAAACATTATACCACAAGTTCTATCCGTTTTCAAGTAAAACCGAACAAAAATATATCGGTTTTCCTGAAAAAAGAACGCTTGTATGCAGGAAGAAGGTTTTTTGGAACGAGCCAAAAAAGATTGCGTATTTTTGCCGACTTCGGCAAGCTTTCCGTACTCTTTTGAAAGGGCTCTTCATAGAATAATACAATGAATATTGTGGCTCGGAGCAAGTGGCGGTTACTCTTTTGTCTGACACTTTTTCTCGTCGGTATCCTGTGCGGCGTTGTGTTTTCCAAGCCGTACGTTATCTATCGTTTTTATATGCAGCGGTGCGAAGATTATATTTCCAAAATCTTCGATACCGATTATTCCGTATGGAAGATTTTTTTCGGCAGACTGTTTTCCTGTATGGCGGTGTACGGGGCGTGCCTCTTGCTCGCTCTCTTTCCGTGCGGGTTTTTGCCGTCCTTTTTGTTGGCGTTCTGTAAAGGCTATACGTTCGTCGGCTGGATACAGTGTCTGTTTCCCATATACGGCTTCAACGGAGCAATCGTGTTCGTCGTAATCGTCCTGCCGCAGACGCTCCTTTTCACGGCGGCGCTCTGTTATGCCGTCGTATTTTGCAAATGCGTTTCTGCGTGCGAAATGACGTTGCAAAAATATCTGCTCGTCGGTGCGGCTTTGATCCTCCTCGCTGCCCTGCTGGAATTTTTGGTCGTTGCCGTGTTTTATCGGTTGCTTTGCCTCATTTAACCGATATTTGCATAAAATGGAAAAATTTACACAGGATAAGCGTAAAGGAGATCGTCAATGATGAAAAAGTTTCTTTTGCCGCTCGTTGCGGCGATTTCTGCTTGTTGCTTTTGGCAACCCGTCGGCGCATTCGCAAAAGCGCAGGCGGAAAGCGCGCTTTCCGTTTCCGGGTCCAAAGCTTGTTACCTTTCCGACTACGCCACGGGTACGGAAATTTACGCTTCCCATGCGGAGGAGCATTTCCCCATTGCCAGTATGTGCAAAATTATGACGCTGATTTTATGCTTTGAAGAGATGGACGCAGGCAATCTGACCATGGAAGAATTGGTGCCGGTGAGCGCCAAGGCGCAGAATATGGGC
>CAMAGA010000037.1 GCA_945833955.1 uncultured Clostridia bacterium | reverse complement strand
TTATTATAGCATACTGTTTTATAAATTTCAATCGTCTATAAAAATTTTTTTGAAAAATGTAAAAAATGCGCTTTCCGTTCCGAATGAAAGGGAAAGCGCATTGCTTTTTTTAAGAAAGTACCAATACTTTTTTATAGAGTGCGAAATAGATGATATCCACGATGCACAGAATCCAACCGCCGAAAACGAGCCAGACGATACCGAGCACGATATTGGAAACGCTGTTTTTGGAAATACCGTAAATTAAACGGTACACCGCCCAGAACCAATCCAGCACGGGAAGCGACAAAACGATCTTCAACCAAAGCGGCAATTCGTCTACTTTATTTATAAATTCTTCCATTCCGATCTACCTCCTTTTTTCTTTTTCTATTATTATAGCATCATTCTTTTGCAAACGCTATCGTTTTTCCGCCATTTTTCGGGAATATTTATTTTTCGACCCGATTTTGCAGACCCATTGACATTTCCGCAAAATCCCTGTATAATAAAAAAAGCCTTCCATTCATTCTCGTTATATCCGTTATAATAAAAACTTAGTTATTTTATTTGACAGCTTATACAAAAAAGGAATATAATAAAACCGATGAGGACGGAGCAATCCTCTGTCGCTTGGGAAAACACATAGAGAAATTTTTATGCAAGGAGTTACAAAACCATGAATGTACCCGCTTTGTTTGGGGAAAACGTTTTCAACGAAAAAGTGCAGCGTGAAATGCTTCCCAAAGAAGTATTCAAAGCATTGCGAAAATCCATTGAGGAAGGAACCACGCTCGATACGGGAATTGCCGGTACGGTTGCCACCGCCATGAAGGACTGGGCGATTTCCAAAGGCGCTACCCATTATACGCATTGGTTCCAGCCTTTAACCGGTTTGACTGCCGAAAAGCACGACAGCTTTATCGAACCGCTCGGGGACGGCGTCATTATGCAGCTTTCCGGCAAGGCGCTCATCGTAGGCGAATCGGACGCATCCTCTTTCCCCTCCGGCGGTTCCAGAGCCACTTCCGCCGCAAGAGGGTATACCGCATGGGACCCCACTTCTCCTGCATTCGTCAAGGAAGGCTCCCTCTATATCCCCACCGTATTCGTTTCCTACACCGGGGAAACGTTGGATAAAAAAGCGCCGCTTTTAAAGTCCATGGAAGCGCTCGATCGGGAAGCAAAGCGCATTTTAAAACTCTTCGGCATTCAGGCAAAGCGTGTGGAAACCAGCGTCGGCCCCGAACAGGAATACTTCATCATCACCAAAGAAATGTACGAAAAGAGAAAGGACCTCATTTTAACGGGCAGAACGCTCTTCGGCGCGCCGTCTTCGAGGGGGCAGGAACTGGAAGACCATTACTTTGGCAACCTCAAACCCCGCATTGCCGAGTTCATGCACGACTTGGACGAAACGCTCTGGTCCTACGGGATCCTCGCCAAAACCAAGCACAACGAAGTCGCCCCCGCCCAGCACGAAATCGTCCCCGTTTTCACCGTAACGAATATCGCCGTAGATACCAACCAGCTCTGCATGGAACTCATGAAGAAAGTTGCAGCAAAGCACGGCCTCGTATGCCTATTGCACGAAAAGCCCTTTGAAGGCATCAACGGTTCCGGTAAGCACAACAACTGGTCCTTGGGTACGGAGAGCGGTCTGAATATGCTCAACCCGACCGACGAACCGGAAAACAATCCCCTGTTTATGCTCGTACTGGCGGCTATCTGCCATGCAGTCGATACGTATCAGGGTATCCTGCGTGCGTCCGCAGCGTCTGCGGCAAACGACCACAGACTTTGCGCAAACGAAGCGCCCCCCGCTATCATCTCCGTCTATCTGGGCGATCAGCTCGGCGCACTCGTGGACGCCATCGTCAAGGGTAAAAATTACGTTCCCGTCAAAGCCGTTCCCGGTTCCATCGGCGTTCCTTCTTCCCCGATTTTCCCCAAAGACGCTACCGACAGAAACCGCACTTCCCCCTTTGCCTTCACGAACAACAAATTTGAATTCCGTATGCTCGGTTCCAGTATGTCCGTTGCCGACCCCAACATCGTACTCAATACGATCGTTGCGCAAGCCTTTTCGGAAATTGCGGACGACTTGGAAAAAGTACCTGCCGATAAGCTTGCGGAAGCCATCCGCCAAAAGACGGCGGACGAATTGCGCGCACACTACCGCATCATCTTCAATTGCGACGGTTACAGCGCGGAATGGGAAGAAGAAGCTATGCGCAGGGGGCTTTTGAACAACAAAAACACCGCAACTGCCGTTATGGAGTTCAACAAGCCGGAAAGTATCGACGTATTCGTAAAACAAGGCATCTTCACCGAACAGGAAGTCAGAGCAAGAACGCAGATCCGTCTGGAAAACTACGTAAAAGTATTGAACATCGAAGTTTCCACCATGATCGACATGGCTCGGCAGGAAATTTACCCCGCCGTCGCCGATTACATTACCGAGCTTTGCAGTACCGTTGCCGCAAAAAAGGCAGTCTGCGCAGATATTCCTTGCCGGGCGGAAACGGACCTCATTCAACGCCTTGCCACCCTCAACGACGCCATGATGCAAGCCGTCAAAGACTTGGAAGCCTGCAAACGCGCTTACTCCAAAATGCCCCCCGAAAAAGCGGCTTTATACGTTGCGCATGAAACGATTCCCGTCATGAACCGGGTTCGTGCCGCCGCCGACGAAATGGAAACGCTGACCGCCAAGGAATACTGGCCGATGCCCGATTACGAAGATATCCTCTTCTCCGTCAAATAAGTAAATAAGTAAAAAACCGATCCCAAAAAATAAGCCGTAACGAAAGTTACGGCTTATCGCATTATTGATTTAAAAGACCTTTATCGTCCGAGAACTGTTCGCCTACGGTCGTCTGGAACTTCTTCAAAAGTTCTTCCACCGTGAGGTGCTTCTTTTCTTCCCCGGAAATATCAAAGATGATGCGGCCTTCATTCATCATGATCAAACGGTTGCCGATATTGATGGCGTCAACCATATTGTGCGTGATCATGATCGTAGTGAGGTGCTGTGCCTCCGCAATTTCCTGCGTGAGCGTAAGCACGTTCTTTGCCGTTTTGGGGTCGAGGGCGGCGGTGTGCTCGTCTAAAAGCAGGAGCTTGGGCGTCTTTAACGTAGCCATCAACAGCGTGATGGACTGCCTCTGTCCGCCGGAAAGCAACCCGACTTTTGCCGTGGAGCGGTCTTCCAGCCCCAAGCCCAACCGCTGCAACTGTTCGCGATAGAACTGCTTTTCCTTTTCCCGCACGAACCAACGGAGCGTTCTTCTTGCGCCTCTGCGATAGGCAAGGGCAAGGTTCTCTTCGATGGACATATTCGGGGACGTACCCATACGGGGGTCCTGAAACACTCTGCCGAGATATTTTGCCCGCTTGTATTCGGGCAGGAAGGTTACGTCCTCCCCGTCCAGAAAGATTCTGCCTTCGTCGGGGCTGAACACGCCGCAGATGGCGTTCATCAGCGTGGATTTTCCTGCGCCGTTGCCGCCGATAACGGTAATGAAGTCCCCTTCCTTGACCGTCAGGGAAAAGTCGGAAAGCGCCTTCTTTTCGTTGATGGTATTGGGGTTGAAGGTTTTGGAAATATGGCGGATTTCCAGAATCGTCTTTTTTTCTTCGTTTGCTGCCGGTGCTTCCGGCATTGCAATCATATCCTGTTCGTTATTCATCGTCTGCCCTCTCCTTCATACATTTACGGCGCAAGCGGATTGCGCTGATTTTGTCTTTGATGACGGGAATAGAAAGCGCGAGCGCAACGACTACCGCCGTGAGCAGTTTTAAGAAAGTAGACGGCATACCCGAATAAATAACGAGCGCAACGACTACCCGATAAATGATGGAGCCGACGACGATGCCGATGAGCTTTGCCAAAAAGCCTTTCGCCTTCATGAATACGGTTTCCCCGATGATGATGGAGGCAAGCCCGATGACGATGGAACCGACGCCCATGGAGACGTCCGCATAACTCTGATACTGTGCAAGGAGTGCGCCGCTCATGGCAATCAAGCCGTTGGAGAGCGCCAGTCCGATAATCTTCATTGCATCCGTATTGATGCCCTGCGCGCGGCACATGGCAGGGTTTGCACCCGTGGCGCGGATGGAAGAACCCAGTTCCGTACCGAAGAACCAATACAGCACCCCGACCACGACCGCCGCAATCAAAAGACCGATCGCAAGGGATGAGTAGATTTTGTATTCTGCCGGGATATGCAAAAGATTTGCCACGGCATTATAGAGCAGGTTGTCCTTTACCGTCAGCAAGGAAAGGTTGGCGGTAGAAAGATTCGCATCACTTTTTGCGATACTCATAATGACGATATTAACGGACCAGAGCCCGATCATCGTCAGAATGCCTGCCAGAATGGGGGGGATCTTTAATTTGGTGTGCAAAAAGCCCGTAAGCATACCGGCAATCGTTCCGGAAAGGAATGCCAAAATGATCGCGGTGATGGGATCGCTACCCAAAGTAATGGAAGTTGCGGCAACGGCCGCACCGCAGGTAATACAGCCTTCGCAGGAAAGATCGGCAAAGTCCAGCAATCGGAACGATATATATACGCCCAACGCCAGTATTGCCCAGATCAATCCCTGACTGCAACCGGTGAGTATAGTATTAAACATGAGTTCCCCTTAAGCGGCAGATTTTACGCTGTCGGGAATGGTGAAACCGATTTCCTGTGCAACCTTTTCATTTAAGGAAAGGGCGGGGTTGTTATCGAAGCGAACGGGAAGTTCTGCAGGCTTTTTGCCGTTTACCAGAATTTCAAATGCCATTTCGCCTGCAACCTGACCCAGAGCGTAATAGTTTACGCCGTAAGTTGCAACGCCGCAAGCGTCGTTCATACCCGTTTCGCCGCATACGATGGGCACTTTGATGCTTTCCATATTGACGGAATGCACCTGAGAAGCGGCGTTGGCAAGTCCGTTGTCGGTGGGGATATAGATGGCGTCTACGTTTTCCAACGTAGCCAGAGCCGCACCGATATCGTTGATATCGCCGATACCCTTATCTACGTAATCGAAGCCGAGCTGATCGCATTCAGCTTTGGCAAGCTTGATCTGATATACGGAGTTGGGTTCTGCCGCCGTATACAAAAGACCGATATTGAACTTGGAACCGTTCTTGGGTGTGGAATTGGCAAGAAGATCGCCGATCAGATCGATCTGCTTGGCAACGGGGTTCAAGTCGGAAGCGCCCGTAACGTTTTTGCCGGGGTTTTCGTTGGATTCTACGAGACCTGCGTCTACGGCGTCCGTAACGGAAGAGAATACGACGGGAATGGTTTCCGTTGCGTTTGCGCAAGCCTGCGAAGAAGAAGTAGCGATGGAATAGATGAGGTCTACGTTCTTATTGACGAAGGTTTCCGCAATGGTGATGTTGTTGGACTGTTCGTTTGCCGCATTTTCGTTGAGGAATTTGACGGATTTGCCGTTTGCGTTCATGAGTTCCGTAAGCTTGTCTCTGAAACCCTGATTGGCTTGATCCAAAGCTACGTGCTGCACAAGCTGCAAAATACCTACGGTATATTCCGACTGTTCACCGCAAGCGGCAAAAGAGAATAAACCGGTAACGCCGAGTACTACGGACAATACGAGTGTTAAAATACGCTTTTTCATGGAAGTATCTCCCTTATAATTATAAAATACATGATTGATATTATAATGTATATGAAAAATAATCACAAGCATTTACGACTCATTTTCCCTATTTTTTTATTATTAGTAATATTTATGCTTTTAATAAATATTTCTTATAGCAATCTTTTTACCCGTTTGAAAGAGACCTTGCAAAAGCGAGGTCTCTTCTGTATTCTGAAAACTATTCTTTTTGTAATCATTCTTCCAAAACCGTACCGATGCTGAAAGAGATCTGCATATGCATCTTGTCCAAGGGGGTGGGGCCGAGCTGAATGAGCGTGTTCTCCCCGACGAGCGCCATACCCATACTCCAACCGGCCTGCAAACAATCGGTGTTATACGTCATCAAGCCGTTGATGCGGAACCACTCGCCTTCCCCGTAATTGTAGTTGACAAGGTAGGTTGCAGGATCGCGCATACCGATGTGTTCGCCCTCCCGCTTTGCGGAAACGATGACCGTACCGTTTTCTCCGCCCTGCGGTACCCAGATTACATAAGGCATACTGCCGAGGAATAACCCGTCCTTGGTTTCCGCTCTTCTGCCCTGCGAAGCGGGGTCGCCCCAATGGATGCCGTCGTCGCTGAGTTTATAATTGATGTCGCAGGAAGGGTACCCTACCATTTCGTAGACCATGATGTATTTGCCGTTACCCATTCTGGCAACCACGGGCATACCCGGGCGCAGATTGGCTACGGGTACTTTTACCGTATACTGCGGCTCCGACCACGTTTTGCCGCCGTCCTCGGAAACGACGAGCGCAATCGTCTGATTGTAGAGGGGATTGGTATGGGGGCGTTCGTCCGTATAGGCTACCACGATTCTGCCATAGGCGTCCACGTAAATACAGGGTTCCCACACGGGTCCGAGTTCGGCAAAGTTCTGTTCGATGGGTCTGCCGCCTTCCACTATGGTAGAACGGTACTCCCACGTTTTGCCGTGGTCGCGGCTGATATGGAACAGCAGCTTGGTGCATTCCCAACTGATGGGAACGGCGCAAGCCGCAAAGAGCAACGTGCCTGCCGGCAGATCGGCGCAATCCTGTTGCAATTCCGTAAAGGTAGGCTGAAAGCGCATACCGTAACCGTAATGCGTATCTTCCACGATACCGTGCTCTTCCCACGTAACGCCGCCGTCTTCACTGCGCATGATCGGCGTTTTGGCAGGTTCTTTGCAGGTATAATGGTCAAACAGGGCAAGCAACGTGCCGTTCATTTCCCCGGCGTGTTTCAGTTCGAGTACTCTCGGATACAAAACGCCCGGCGTTGCCCAGTTTACCACTTCTTTACGGGGCGTGAAAACGACGCCCATATTGTCTCTTCGGATTCTGATAGCCATTTCCTATGGTCTCCTTAGCATGATTTGATATATCTATTTTAATATAAAACGACAAAAATAGCAATACCCCTTTTCCGATTTTTTTGCCTTTTTTCGGTTTGCTTTTTCCGCCCCGCGGCAAACCGCAAGGATTTGCGCCTTTTTTTAAAAAATGCACCGCCTGCGCAAGAAAACTGCCTTTAAATACGGGAAACACGGTCCGTTTTTATTGCAATCCGAAGAAAAATATGGTAAAATAAAGAGGGGATTTTATAAGGAGGCATTTATGTTCGGATACATTGCACCGGACGTTCCTTATCTTTACGTAAAGGACGTTATGTTATATAAAGCCGCATACTGCGGACTGTGCCGAAGCATCGGCGCCACCTGCGGCAGCCCGGCAAGACTGGGGCTATCCTACGATACGACCTTCCTTGCCCTGCTTCTGCATAATCTTTTGGGGCAGGATATGCGCGTGCAGGAAAGGCGTTGCGCTCTGCACTGTACGGAAAAACGCCCCATTGCCGATCGGGACGACATCTTTGACGCCGTTGCGCTCGTAAATACCGCCATGACCTACTATAAATGCGTGGACGACGTAACGGACCATAGCCCCAAAGGCGCGTTGCGCATTCTCTTTCAAAGGGGATTTCAAAAAGTCAGACGGCAACGCCCCGACATTGCCGAACTCGTTGCAACCATGACGAACGAACTGCACGCATTGGAAAAAGCCGACTGCGCCGTACCGGACGCGGCAGCCGAACCGTTTGCGCATATGATGGACGAGCTTTGCGCCGCCCTCGCACCCGAAGTTGCAACGCCCGAATGCAGAAGGCTCTTTTACGATATCGGCAAATGGGTATACCTCGTCGACGCCGTGGACGATTTTGAAAAGGACGTAAAAAAGAAGAATTACAACGTATTTGCCGCCGCCTATCCGGAATGCAAAACGAGAACGGAGCTTTTGACTGCGGCGGAACGGGAAATCGACTTTATCTTTCAATCGCTCTTTCAGGACATGGCGGAGTGTCGGGCTAAGCTTACCTTTCACTTTAATTCCGATCTGACGGACAACGTCATTTTACGGGGACTGCCTTTGGTAACGAAAACCGTTTTGCAGGGCAAAAAGGTTGCGGGCATGGGCAAGATCGGTATTAAATAACGTTTTTTGCATAAGATAAAAATCATAGAATTTTAAAACACCGTTCATAAATTACGGCTACAATATAGCTGTCCATTTTCAAATAAGGAGAATAGAATCATGACCGAAAGATTATATGCGATACTCGGCGTTACGCCCGACGCTACCGACGAACAAATCACGGAAAATTACCGTGCGCTCAAAAGAAAATATTCCGAAGACCGCTTTTTAGAGGGCGAAGCCGGCAACGAGGCGTCCCGCAAGCTGGACGAACTGGAAACGGCATACGTAGATTTGATGAGCGAACGCCGCGAACAGCGCCGTTCCGAAAGCGGAGACGACGCCTTTGCGGAAATCAACCGACTGATCAAAGACGACAAAATCCACGAAGCACAGCTCGAACTGGATCAATTCAACGAAAGATCCGCAGAGTGGCACTATTTTCAGTCTGCCGTATATTTCCGTAAAAACTGGATGAACGAAAGCCGCAAACAGATGGAAATCGCCATGGAAATGGAACCGAACAATGAAAAGTATCGGAACGGCTATCAGAAAATTCAGGATAAAATGAACGGCAACTCTGCTAAAAATGCCAACCGTTCCGGCCCGCAGAACGAGGGAGATCATCCGGATAACTTTAACGAAGCCTCCCACAGCAACCCGGATATGGATCAGATGGGCGGAAACGGCCTGATGCAATGCTGTTATACCTGCGCCTGCATGAGCTGTATTTCCAACTGTTGCTGCCGTTAAAATGAAGCGGAATAGCAAGGCTTACGCCGTTACCCTTTCGGCCATAGCCTGTTCCGTTGCAACCATCGCGCTTACCGTAGGAAGCTACTTCCGCATTGCGCTTGCCGCAGGATACGTTCTGGCGGCATTTGCAATTATGGTGCCGCTTTCGGAGGATATGTACAAAGGCGCAACGCTCGCCTATATCGGCGCGTGCATTCTTGCATTCTTTTCAGGCGGGGGGATTCTTTGGAATTTACTGCCCTTTGCGCTGTTCTTCGGCCTGCACCCCATTATCAATCGGTTGCAGGTGCGGTTTCACTGGAATAAATGGTTGCTTCTGATCGTCAAAATCGTCTGGTTTGACGTGGTGCTCTATCTCATCTGGCGGTTCACGCTCGGCGGCACTTCCTATGAGATCATTGATACTTACATTCTGCCTGTCATCGCGATAGGCGGATCGCTCCTATGCTACGCTTACGATTATGCGATGTTTTCCTGTCAGAAAGTTATCTACAACCTGGTTCGCAAAATCGGAAAATAAGAATAAAACATAGATTACGAATCTTTTACCCGTAACGGGCGAGGGGAAAATATGCTCCAGAAAAACGAAGATTTTATTGGAATTGTAGACGGATTAGGCTCCAAAGGCGAAGGCGTCATCCATGCGGACGGAATCACTTTTTTCGTCTACGGCGCGCTGTACGGAGAAAAAGTGCGCTGTAAAGTACTTACTGTAAAAAAGAATATAGGCTATGCGAAATTGTTGGAAGTATTGGTGCCCATGGACGAAAGAGTCCGCCCCGTATGCCCGGCATTCGGCAAATGCGGCGGTTGCCAGTTACAGCATATGCGCTATATGAGTCAACTGCATTTCAAATCCAGACAGGTTGCCTCCACTTTGGAAAAGATCGGCGGCATACGCTACAACGTGCCCCTGGCCGTAAAGAGCGAAAATCAGTACGGCTATCGCAACAAGCTGGAAATCCCCATCGGCAAGGACGCCCGCGGCAACAACGCCGTCGGATTCTATGCGGAACGCTCCCATCGGATCGTTCCCATTTCCGAATGCCCCATTCATCCCGCATGGTCCAAGGAAATCATCAGCGCTATCTACGACTTTATGGATAAATGCGGCATAGACGGCTACGACGACGAGACGAAAACGGGAACGTTCCGCCACGTGGCCGTACGGGAAGTGAGCGGGAATCTCCTCATCACCGTAGTGGTTACGGACGAAAGAATCCCCGGCATCGGGTATCTCGTCAAACTCTTAAAAGACCGATTCCCCTCCTTCAGCTTATATTTAAACGTCAACGATGCGGATACGAACGTAGTATTCGGCAAAAAATGGATACGCATCGAGGGTTCGGGCGCTTACGAATGCAGGGAAGGCGGCATCGTTTACCCCGTTTCCCCGCAGACCTTTATGCAGGTAAACGGAAGCGTGCGCAAAAAACTGTACGACTTCGTCGTCCGCTCCGTCGGGGAACGGGAATGCACGGTCATCGACTGTTATAGCGGCGGCGGCTTATTGACGGCAATGCTCGCCCAGCGCTTTGGCAAAGCTTACGGCATAGAGATCGTTCCCGAGGCAACGCAATGCGCCGACGCCTTAAAACAACGCAACGGCTTAGACGGCAAAATGACGAACATCTGCGGCAAGGTAGAGGACGTTTTGCCCGACCTTTTAAAAGACCTGCCCGGCGAAAAGACGATCGTGCTCGACCCGCCGAGAAAGGGCGTGGATCGCAGCGTAATTCAGGCGGTTCTTGCTTCCGGAGTGGAAAGGGTAATCATGGTATCCTGCAACCCGGCAACCTGCGCACGGGATATCGGGCTTTTGTGCGGTTCTTTACAGGAAGTCAACGGGGAGCTCGTCAAGTCGGAAAATCCCGGCGTTTACCAAATCGAGTCGGTTACCCCGTTCGATATGTTCCCCCAGACCAAATGGGTGGAAACGGTCGTTATCTTGTCCCGCCAATAAACTCCGGAATACGGCAAACGTCATCGTCTGAAAAATAACGCCCTCTCCGTTTTTCACCGCTTGCCGGACGGCGTAATCATCGTTACCAAAGAGGTGTTTTCGTTATGAATATCATGTGGTTAAAATATGCCGCGGAAGTGGCAAAATGCGGCTCCTTTTCGGCCGCCGCCAAAAACCTGTTTATGAGCCAGCCCAATTTAAGCCGTGCCATCAAGGAACTGGAATCCTTCCTCGGCATTACGATTTTCGACCGCAGTGCAAAGGGCATTGCGCTGACGGCGCAGGGCGAAGAGTTCATGCACTATGCCAAGAGCATATTGAGTCAGGTAGACCAAATCGAAAATATGTACAGTAAAGGCACGCAGACGATCCGCTTCCTTATTTCCGTACCGAGGGCAAGTTACATTTCGGCGGCTTTTGCCGCATTTTCCCAAAAGGTTTCCCGGGAAAAACACATTGAATTTTTTTATAAGGAGACCAACACCTTCCGAAGCATCCAAAACATTCTGGAAGCCGATTACCGTTTGGGCATCATTCGTTTTGAATCCACGTTTGATAAATATTTTTACGACAAGCTGGAACAAAACAATTTGCATTACGAACCTTTGACCGAGTTCCGTTACAAGATCATCATGAACGAAAACAATCCGCTCGCCTCCAAGGAAACGTTGCGCCTTGCCGATCTGAAAGATCAGACGATCATTGCGCACGCAGATCCGTACGTGCCGTCCCTGCCGGTTTCCTTCGTCAAAAAGCACGAGTTGCAGGAAGAAGCGCCCAAGCGCATCTACGTATTTGAACGCGCCAGCCAATTTGAACTGCTCGCTGCCAATACGGATATGTATATGTGGGTTTCTTCCGTGCCGGAAACGACCCTGCGTCGCTACTCCCTCGTACAAAAAAACTGCAGCGAAAACAAGCGTATCTATAAGGACGTGCTGATTTATAAGGAAGGCTATACTCTGACCGATATAGACAAGCTGTTCATAGAGGAACTGCACGCCTCCATTGCACGGC
>CAMAGA010000036.1 GCA_945833955.1 uncultured Clostridia bacterium | reverse complement strand
TGCCGGAAAGGCTTTTGCCGAACAGCCCTGCCCGATCGTAACTTTCCCCGTAGAATCGGGTATCGGGGCAAAGCTCGTGCACGAATTGTATTTCCGACGGATTTTCCGATAGGTGCGACTGCACGGGCACGCCGTAAGCATCCGCAATCCGCCCCAATTCCTGCATGAGCTCGTCCGTACAGGACGGCGTGAACCGAGGCGTCAAAATAGGGAAGGTTCTGCAATATCCCTTTTCCTTACAGTCTTCCAGCCATTTTCTCGTCTCCGATGCGGACTCTTCCGCCGACCGTTCCCGAATGAAATCGGGCGCATTGCGATCCATATTCACCTTGCCGACGTAAGCAATCAGACCGGATTCCTCCAGTTTATCCATCAATATTTCCGTAGCGACGCGGTGCCTCGTGGCAAAGACAGCCAGACGGGTCGTTGCGCTCTTTTTGAGCGTATCCACGTAGACGGAATACGCCCTTTGCGCATAGTCCGTATCCGCATAGCGGGCTTCTTCCGGAAAGGCGTAGGCGTCCAGCCAATCCAGAAGCTCCAGATCCATGCCCGTACCCCGATACGGAAACTGCGACGCGTGCGTATGCAAATCCACGAGTCCCGGCAAAACGAGTTTTCCGCTGTAATCCGAACACGGCAAATCAGCGTAACAGGCAGGTATTTTTTCAAACACGCCCTGACTGACTCCGTTTTGCACCACGACGTACCCGTTTTGCACCGTTCGCATTTCCTTTGGGGAAACGCTGTAACAAATATCTCCCTTGATGATAAAATTCTGCATGACTATCCTCTTTTTATCGTTCGTAAAAAGGCGTCTTGGGAACGCCTTTTTTCCTTTCAGCGGTTTCCGTTCTGCACGGTTACCATATCCGCCGTGGCTCGTTGATTCCGAAAAGGCTCGTTCCGATCCACGTACACCATTTCGCCGTTGCGGTAGCAGAGCAACACGTCGGACCCGGCGTGGAGCGTGCCTCGGATGATGTCTTCGGCAATCTTATCTTCCACCTGCGTCTGCAATACCCGCTTCAACTGTCTTGCGCCGTTCTCCCGACTGACCCCTTCGGCAATGAGCTTCCTTTTCACCGAGTCGTCTATCTGTAAATGGATGTGTTTTTCATAGAGACGAAGGCGCACGTCCTCCAGCATTTCCGTGATGATATCGAGGCACACCTCTTCCGAAAGATAATTGAATATCACCGTTTCGTCAATACGGTTTAAAAACTCGGGGCGGAAAACTTCCTTTAACTGCGCTCTGACCCTTGCGCACAGCGCATCGTATTCGTCCTGTTCCGAACCCGAACCGAACCCTACGTTCAGGCGTTTTTCTTCCGCGGCTCCTGCGTTGGAAGTCAGTATAATGACGGTATTGCGGAAATCCGCCGTTTTGCCGTGGCTGTCCGTCAGTTTGCCGTCGTCCAAAACCTGCAACAACACGTTGAATACGTCCGGATGCGCCTTTTCGATCTCGTCAAACAGCACCACGCTGTACGGCTTTGCCCGCACTTTGTCGGTCAGAAGACTGCCGTAGCTATCTTCGTATCCCACGTACCCCGGCGGCGCGCCGATCAGGCGGGAAACGGACTGCTTATCCATATATTCGCTCATATCCAGCCGAATCAGAGCATTTTCCCCGTTATAGTAAACGGAAGCGAGGGCTTTGGCAAGCCCCGTTTTGCCGACGCCCGTGGGTCCGACAAACAGAAATACGCCGATCGGACTTTTCGGATCCCGAATTCCCGCACGGGAACGGCGAATGGCTCTGGCAACGGCGGAAACCGCCTGCCTCTGCCCGACGATCTTTAAACTCAGCTCGCTTTCCAACGCAAGCAAGCGCTTGCTTTCTTCCTGCGTGATAGCGTTCACGGGGATGCCCGTTTTTCGGCTCACGCATTCCGCAACGTCTTCCGCATGGATGCTGTTCGGCGTTCCGCCGCGGCGATCGTTCCGCACGTCGTTCTTTTTTTGCGCGCACGTTTCGTCCAAGAGGTCAATCGCCTTATCCGGCAAGGAACGTTCGGGCACGAACCGCACGGAAAGCTGTACGCAAGCTTCCAATGCGTCCTCTTCGATATCTACCTGATGATAATTCTGATACAGAGATTTGAGCTCCCGTAAAATACATACGGTCTGTTCCTCGGTCGGCTCGTTGATCTGCACCTGCGAAAAACGCCGGACGAACGCCGCGTCCTTTTCCAGATATTTGGAGTACTCCGCATTCGTCGTTGCGCCGATCGTCCGTACCCGCCCCCGGGCAAGCATGGGTTTTAAAATATTCGCCGCATCCAGACTGCTGCCGGAATTACTGCCTGCCCCGATGATAGTATGTATTTCGTCTATAAACAGAATGACTTTACCGCGCCTTTCCGCCGCGGCAAGGAAGTTTTTCAGCCGCTCCTCAAAGGAACCCCGATACTTTGTGCCGGCAAGCATGGACGCCAAATCCACCGAGATGAGTATATTGTTTTTTAATACGGACGGCACTTCATTGCGCACGATGCGCCTTGCCAGCTCTTCCGCAAGGGCGGTCTTCCCCACGCCCGGTTCCCCCACGAGCAAAGGATTATTCTTTGTCCTGCGGGATAAAATACGAATGGTCTGATCCACTTCCGCATCTCTGCCGATTACGGGGTCCAGCTCCCCGTTTGCCGCCTGCGCCGTCAAATCGGTACCGAACTGCAACAAAACGGACTCGTTGTCCGTATCTGCGTCTTCTCCCCTGGCGGAAGACACGGAATATTCCAAGGATTCCTCTCTTCCCGCAGGCGCACGATTCTCCCTTTCCGACGCTTGCGGCACGGACTTTTCCCTTTGCCCCCGCTGAAATAAGGAAAAGTAGACGTCCCCGTTGTTTTTCATGCCGTTCATCGGTTCCCGAAACGGCTCCTTATACATCGGGCGATCGATCAGTTCCTTTAACGCCTGCGTATAGGCGGCGTAATCTATCTGCTTGGTTGCATTGCGAAGGTCCGTCATGGTAATCAGCTGGTAAGTGCGACTATCCCGACAGAGTATCTGATACAGAATGTTTGCCAGCGTAATCGGGCAATTCGGATCCGAACTTAATTTCTGGCGCAAAGTACTTTCCGCCCAAGAGATATATACTTCCAGCTTTCTGCTTTGCGGGTCGCTTCTGTACAGCGTATTCTGGCTGTTCGTATAGATATATTCAAAATCTTTGATATATTTCTGACTGTCGAACCCTTTGGCAATCAAAGCGTCCAAAGCGTAGGAATGCGCGTGCCTGCAAACGGCGTACATAAACGTTGCGCCGTTCACGTCCGAAATGCCGTAACGTTCCTTTATCGCTTCCGTTATCGCCAGAATATCCCGCAATTGTTCTTCCATGTTGTAGGGCACAACGTTTCACCTCCCTTTTCGTTTTTATAACAGTTTTAATAGCTTTATTTTGGTATACAGATCGCCGTTGATTATACGGTTTTTCTCCTGCAAGTCTTTTACCTGCCTTTGGCAATCGTTCAGTCCGAGCGTTTTCAGCTCCTCCCATTCCGACATCCCCAAACGCTTCGCCAGAACGGAAAAGGCTATCATCGCCCAGCCGAAATCCGCTTGCACCAAAGCCTGCGCCTTTGCCGCCGTCGGGGTCGCTAAGTCTTCGCCCGTCTCCGCTTTCTCATCTTTCCCTTGCGCTGCGGGCAACACCGCATCCTGCAACCATACCCGCACAAAAGCTTCCGCCTTTTCGATATCTTCCGTTTCCCCTGTCGTTTCCTCTATATCCAGCATTTCCAGACAGATCAGACTCGGCTCCGTATCCAAAAGACACGCCGAAAACAGCCGATAGAAAAAGCAGGCGGCTTCGTAAGCGCAAGGCACGTCTTCCGGCAAAAGATTATATAGTCTTTGCGCCGTTTGCCGGATGTTTTCCATATCGGCAGTCAATAACGCCTTTTCCAACCGTAGCCCAAGCAACGGTAAAAGGCAGGGGTCGTCGTCCAATAAAAACAGATCGGCAAATACGTCCGTCCGTATTTCTCCCGCACTTTTGCCGCTGAGTATTTCCGCCTGTGCGGTCTGTTGCAATAAAAACGCCTTGCCCGTATCCGTATCCTTTTTTAAATTGTACCAATAACCGCCGTCCGTCATATCGGCAAGACTTTTTTTCGGAATGCCGTTGACGCAAAAATAGTAAGTGTTTATAACAAAGAGCGGTAAACCGATCGGAAATTCCCAAAAGAACGCTACGCCGAACAGTCCCCTTACTGCCGCTTGCAATCCGAGCATGGCAAGCGTAAAGGATACTACGGGACCGCCTGCTATATAGCTTAGCAGCTTGCTTTTGGCGTTCTGTATATCCGTCAACACCATAGTGGAATAGGTACTCTCTTTAAAGAAACAACCTAAGGAAACCTTCCTTTCCCCGTTTACGGTCTCTATCTTAAAAAAGGAAAACTTTGCCCCCAAAAGGCGCATCTTTCCCGCTTTACCGAACAGGATATGCCCTGCCTCGTGCAGGTCAGCGGAAAGGAAGAACAGAACCAACGCCGCACCTGCGCACGCAGCCAACGCCAACGCCTGATACCATCCCTGCACGCCGTAGAGCACGCAGACATACCGTAACGACAAAACCACCGCACAAGGGATAATCACAGCCAACACTATATTCGCTATCCGTTTGCCCATTATCGTAAGCCTCCCGTTTTTAACAGATAGAAGCCTTCGATGTTGTCGCTTTCCGAAATGATAATACGGGGTATGCCGTATTTTTGCAAGATATTGCAAAGGAGCAGGCAACCGCCGCCGATGATATCCGCACGGGTATCCGGTATACGGTATTCCCGCATTCTCTCCTTGGGCGTCTTTTTGAGTAAAATTTCCGTAAACGCACAAACTTCCCGACGGGAAATAGCGAGCCCGTCCACCTTTTTCGGATCGTACTCGGCAAGCCGCAGATAGCCTGCGGCAAGCGTGGTTGCCGTACCGCCTATGGCGTAAACGGGCAAACCCTCTATTGGCACGGCTCCGTAGTCCGCAATATACTCTGTAATGATACGCAAAAGAGCGTTACGGCTCTCTTCCGAATTGCCGTTCCCTGCCATATCGAACAGCTTGACTGCGCCGAGGGGAACGCTTTTAGAATAGACGGAACGCCCGCTTTTACATACGGATATTTCCGTGCTGGCGCCGCCGATGTCGATAATGGCGCCGTCCTTGCCCTGCAATGCGCCGAACAAGCCGATCCACGCCTCGGCTTCGCCGGAAATAACTTCTATTTGCAGACCGCAGGCGTCGTACACTTTCTTTACAAAATCCGCACCGTTTTTTGCGCCGCGCACTGCCGCCGTGGCAAATGCATACAGATGATCCACCGCTTCCGCTTCAGAAAGCGCAACGAACGCAGAGAGGGCTTCTATACTGTCTTTTTGCGTATCTTCCTGCAAGTTTCCCGTGCGGGTAAGTCCCGTTCCGAGTTTCGTCGTCCGCAATTTTTTATAGATCGTCTTTCCGTCTTCGATCAACCCGAAGCGAACGGAAGTCGAGCCGATATCTATAATACCATATTTCATTTTGATATCCTTTGCAATGGAAATTATTTTTGTGTTCTCTTTCCCCGTACTGCCGATTGCCTGTTCTTACGTGCGTATTCCGCCGCAATCCTGCCGATACCACATAAGGGGGCAAAAGTCAGACCTTACCCGTCTTTCCTTTGCGTTCCCGCCGTTGAAAAGCGGCGTTTTTCCGCTTTTCGGAATTCTTTTTTCCGTCTTTACGGCATTCTCTTTGCGCTTTCTTTTTTTCAAAATATTTACCGATTTTATTATAACAGGTTTTCCCCAAAAATGCAAGGATTCTATGCACACTTTTACAATATAAAATCCAGCCCGATACAATTCCGAAATACATATAGAAACGGAATGCGGGGAACCCTTGCACGGTAGCAACGCCTACGGCGAATGCCGTAAGCGCAACAAAATAAAGGGTATCCGTTATTATTCTCGCCGCTTGGTTGTGCAAGAGCGTACCCACGCCGTATAGAACGCTATACGGTACGCCGCTGATTACGCCGCAGGCGATACATTGCAAAAATACAATCCACGCATTCATTGAAACAGCCTTTTCAGCGAACTGTGCCCCGTAGTAAATTTTACGCTTGTCACCTTGCCCCCGGCTACAAAATTACCGGTGCTTTCCGAAAAGACCAGCACTTTCAGATCCGTACCCGTAATCAGAAGCGTTTGCTTGCCGATCACAAGCGTTATCTGTGTTTCCGAAAAATTTTTTACGGCGTCTACGCCCGTCATGCTGATTTTTTTATCCTGTTCTACCGTAAGTACGCGCGAAACTTCCACTGCATTTTCCATAACGTTATTATATGCGACGAATGAAGCGATAGAACTTTTTCTCAAAAAGACGGCGCTTCCCGTAACGGTGCTTACGGCTCCCGCTCGGTTGCGTTCTTAAAAAAATCAATAAATTTTTCAATCCAAACCTTGACAGTCTATCAAAAAAGGATTATAATTGAGGCAGAATCATATTTATAAAAGCGCAACAGCGCAGATAAGGAGAAATTACTATGAACAGATTAAAGGACAAGGTTGCCATTGTAACCGGCTCCACGAGCGGAATCGGTATCGGAATTGCAAAATTGTTTGCCGCAGAAGGGGCAAAAGTCGTCATTTGCGGACGCAGACAGGAAAAGGGTCAGGCCGTTGTGGATGAAATTCTGCAGGCAGGCGGAGAAGCTTCCTATCACTTCATGGATATCACCGTAACGGAAAGTATCGAAAGTCTCTTTGCGGATACGGCGGAAAGATACGGCAAAATCGACATTCTCGTCAACAACGCCGCTAACGTCGGCTTGAAAGACGGGCGTGTAGACGAACTGACTCTGGATATGTGGGACAAGATTTTCCAGAGCGACATCCGCGGTACCTTCTATGCAACCAAGTGCGTTCTTCCCTATATGCAGAAGAACGAAGGCGGTTCCATCATCAACATCGGCTCCATGGCTTCCTGCAGCGGCGACTTGGGTTCTACCGCTTATGCTTGCGCCAAGGCAGGCGTAGATATCCTGACGCAGTCCACCGCTCTGCAGTACGGTAAAGAAAACATCCGTTGCAACTGCGTGCGCCCCGGTCTGATCGTAACGCCGCAGAACGAAGCTTACGTTCCGCAGGCTTTGAAGGACATCTTCCTGAGCAATATCATGGTCAACCGTTACGGTTGCCCCGAAGATATCGGTCAGATGTGCGTATACCTTGCTTCGGACGAAAGCAGCTACGTTACCGGGCAAATCGTCAACGTAGACGGCGGCTTGAACTCCCACGTTTCCACCGTGGCACAGTTCAGAGCATTGAAGTCCCGTACCTGGTAAGCTTACAAACACCAATCGGAAGTTCGTTTCTTACGATTGTTTTACTCCTATTTTATATCTTTGTGAAAGCAGCCGACAAAAGTCGGCTGCTTTCCTTGCGTTCCTTTTTCGGCTATCGGAACCGTTCCCGCTTTTTACCTTTTCCCTTGCCGCTTTCCATTGCCGCTTCCCATTGCCGCTTCCCATTGCCGCTTCCCATTGCCGCTTCCACGATAGTTCCCCCTGCGGTTTTTTGCGGTTTCCCTTGCGCTTCCCTTTTATGCAAAAAACTGCCCGATATGCAGATATCGGGCAGTTTTTATTAAAAATTCAATCGGGCAAAACGGAACTTCCGGAAGCGTAATCTATTTTCGGCACGGGCGCGTTGGTCGCACGGTCGTACAGTACGCCGTTTTCGCTCGTAAAGAACGCATTGTCTTCGGAAACGATGAAGTAGAACACGACGTGATGCGCCGCCCCGTCTTCCGAACGGAAAAATTCGTCCGTGCAAGAAAGATACTTCGCTTTGCGGATGTTTTTCCCGATATGCACGTAAACGATGAAATCTTCGCCGTACTCCTCTCCCTCCTGCTCATGAAACGGCTCGTTTTTATCTACGATATCGACGCCGAACGGACAGGGCACGCCTCTGCCGAAGTACCCGCCCAATTCCGTTACGGGATAACCCTTGTATTCATCGGGAATGAAAATTTCCGCTTTTTCTTTACAGGAAACGGTACATATGGCAATATAGGCATTGCGCTCTATTTTACTGTAGCCGAAGTCCATATTCCCCTCGGACTCGAAACTATAAGTCAGACAGCATCCGCAAAAAAGGAGCAACGTTATACACGCCATACATACCATACTGCATATTTTTTTCATATCTGTCGGCCTCCGTTCAAAAATATTTTTACTATATCAATTAAAGGAATATTCCGATCAATCCCGACACGCATTTAAAGAGGAAAACGAGCACGGGGAACACGATATAGAACAAGCCGATGGCGCCGCCCAATCCGAGCGCAAGCACGTAAACGGGCTTTTCCAACGCCATGCACAGTTTAGAAAGCTTTTTCGTAGCGAGATACAGCCCTGCAATGAGGACGCCGCCGCCCCCGATTCCGAGCAGGATATACTTGGGGTAAGGCGAATGATAAACGATTTCCACGACGTTCTCCCCCTCTTCCAGCTTCACGAGCATGAATTTGAGCCCGTTATCCAAAAGCTCGGCTTCCTTGCCGTTGACGGTGGCGCGCATACCGCGGATAGCCACGTAGTTTAAGAAAAGGTAGGTGTGGTCGTTTTCCGCAAAAGCCGTCGCGCGGTAACTATCCGCACCGACTTCCAACTCGCAGGCATTGGAACGAGTTACTTCCGCCAGCTTTGCCACTTTGCTTAAAGGAATGACGGCGGTCCGGATATTGGCTTTGATCATTTCCGGCGTGAGCGTTGCGCCTTCCGCCGCTTTTAAATTGAGCGTATACCACGAGCCGATATTTTTGGAATAGGAAAGGTTATGATTCCCCACGTAAGGGGACAGTTTATCCTCACTGTAATGGGAAGTCGTACCCAATACGCCGTCTTCCTCCGTAAATGCGGAAAATACGGAAATATTGCCCTCTTCCCGAATATAAATCCGGACCTGATAATAATCCCCCGATGCCTGATAGGTAATGTCTCTGTCTTCTACGGGATAGTAGCTGACGAGCGAACCTTCGCCGCCGAGGAAGGTATGCAGCTCCTCCATGTAATCGAGGTATCCGCCCTCCATGGAGAGGCTATCCGTCTGTACCGTATAGCACGCAGGGAAGGCGTATATATTTTCATATAAGAGGAACGATTGCGTGCGCTGCGTTTCCCCGTCTACCGTTACTTCTTTTAAATACGAACGGGAAAGCGTGCTCTCCGTTCCGTCCGTCTGATAGCGGTAAAAATAATACTTGTAGCCGAGCAGACAGTCGGAAAGCAAAGACCCGCCGCCGCTCTTTAAATTGTTGACGCCGTTGCCGTTATAACCGAACTTATCATGAACGATAAAGTTATCCGCATCCGTTACGGACGAGAACACGCTGAAGGAGTTGCCGTGCGCCGTGAGCGGAATGTTGGAAGTGAGCGCGTCTCCGTAATCCTTGATACGGAAATCGTCGTTGCCCTCTATGGACTCGGCTATGTCCGCCAAAGTAGCGTATTGCTCGTAGTTGGTAGGATTAAAGGTGTTCCCCCATATGAGCATGGCGTTATAACAAATCGTCTGTGCGATCACCA
Organism: uncultured Clostridia bacterium; assembly: GCA_945833955.1. GTDB lineage: Bacteria > Bacillota > Clostridia > Christensenellales > Borkfalkiaceae > CAMAGA01. The sequence goes on along the minus strand of CAMAGA010000036.1, from coordinate 2,391 downwards.
CGGAACAGAGCATGAGCGCAATCGTGGAAAGCTTGGATATGCGGAATTTATACAAAAGGTACGCCACGATAAAAATCACGAGCACCATACCGAAGATAATGGCTATAATTTCCAGTGCGCCCGTGGAATGCGCAAAGGAAGAAAAAGCATTCTTGGACCACTCCAGTTCCCCCGAATCCACTTTTTTGAAGATCCAGAACAACCCGATGATGAAAGCCGCCGCCAAAACGCAAAGGATCAGTGCGCCGTTAAAATCCGAACTTTCCGTAACGGCACGTGCGGCAAGCTTTGCCTTGGTTCGCTCGTAACGGGATTTTTTTACGGTTACGGGCTGCGCATTCGCTTTCGCCGCACCATTCGCCGTTCCCGATAAGGGCGAATCCGCAGTTTTCGCCGTTTCCGCACAATCCGAAGAATCCGCACTTTCGGTCTTTTGCAGGCTCTGCTCTTCCTTCCAGGGCAAACTATCCAGCGTCAGGCAAGCCATGAACAGGAAGTAGGCGGAATTCAAAAAGCCGAAGCGCAGAGCGTAGCTCATATACGAACCGAAATTGAGCAGAATGCAGATTTCGTCCACCAGCACGTAGGAAAGGGAGATAATGCCTATTACCAACAGGAATACGTCCTGTTTCGTTCTGAACTTACTGCGAATAAAATAGGCGGCAGTCAGGATGAGGAAGAAAGTATCGCTGACGATATAGGTAATCTTGCGATACAGATGCAGGGAATTGAGGTCTTCAAACAGATTGGAGAAGATACCCGTATTTCTGCCCGATCGGATATACGCCATGAGCGCAGGGCAAAGTATGGGCAATGCCGCCGCAACCGTATACAAAAGACTCAGACAGATGCGGAAGGCAACGTGCTTTCTGTTTTCCTTGGGTACGACGATGAGCACGTACGCCATAAACGCAAGATAGACCAAAAACAGGGAAAAGCACGAGATGGAAAAGCAGGTATAAATCATGCAATCCATGCTGACCACGAGCGGCAGAATCTTATCCGTTTTGGTAAAATGCACAAAGGCAAGCACGCAAAACGGCATATAGACGAGCAAGTCCATCCAGTTGATGTAGGTATTGGCAACGAACATATAGCCGCTGAACGCATACAGCATACCCACCGCGCCGACGATATACTCGGGGATGTTCCGAAAGAGTTTTCGCACCACGAATATGGCGGAAACGGCAATGGCAATGAGCTTTAACGGCATAACGATTGCCGAAGCGGCATAAACGTTGCCTTCCCCGAATATCAGGAACAACGGGGAAAACGGACTTACGGCAAAGAAAGCGAATATCCCGAATACGTCAGCACCGCCGGCAATGGCGTTGGAATAAAACAGGGAAGATTTCCCGTTGATTACGTCAAAAATATGCTCGTAAAAGGGGCATATCTGCGCAAGCAGGTCGTATTGGGAATTGACCCTCGACCCCGAGCCGAAAGGATAAATATTACGGGCAGCCAAAAACAGACAGTATACCACGGCAATCAATAGCGATACAATGAGGTATACCCGACTCTTTTTCCAGATATTCCGTAATTTTTCTTTGCCGCTTTTTTGGGTAGGCGGACAATCGGTTTCTTTCATGCAATTACCTGTGCCTTATTGAAAATTTTTCTTTTCCCGGATAATATAAACGGGTCTGTCCTTCACTTCGTCAAAAATTCTGCCTATATACACGTTCGTTAATCCGTTTGCGGTCAGAACGCAGCTTGTACAAAGCGTAACGGTGGGGAAGAGCCATGCTTCCAAGGGAAGCGCAACGTTGCAACATACCAGAACGATGAACGTGATATAAGCGACGAGGGATGCGATGATTCCGAAGATGCCGAACCCCAAAGAGAGCGTTAAGGGTGCGTTGGAGTTGGAAACGACGGAGTTGCCCGCAAGCTTGATGAGCTTTTTGGCGTTGTATTTCGTTTCCCCGGCAAAACGGGGATTGCGGTCAAATTCCACAAAGGTCTGCTTGAATCCGATCCACGCAGTCTGCCCCCGCAAAAAACGGTTCTTTTCGGGCAGAGCGCAGATGACGTCGATTGCCTTGCGGTCATAGAGTTTAAAGTCGCCCGTATCCTTGGGGATATCGAGGCCTGTCAGTTTGCGCACCATGCGATAGTACAAAAAAGCCGCCGTTTTGCGGAACGCACTTTCCCCCTTGCGCCGTTTGCGTCTGCCGTGAATAATATCGTAGCCTTCCTTCCACTTTGCAATCATCTCTAAAATGACTTCGGGCGGATCCTGCAAATCGGCGTCTATGTCGATTACGGCGTCCCCTTCCGCATTGCGGAATCCGGCAATGAGCGCGGCGTACTGCCCGAAGTTGCGGCTGAAATGGATCGCTTTGATCCGTTCGTCCTTTTCACACAGTTCGTTTAAAATCGCTTCCG
>CAMAGA010000035.1 GCA_945833955.1 uncultured Clostridia bacterium | reverse complement strand
CACACTCCTATTTCATTTGTCAACTCTTTTTCGCTACTTTTTTCTATCTTTTTTTTATTTTTTATAACAAAAAAAAGACGGGAACCGTTGAGGTTCTCGTCTTTTCTGATTATAATCTTATAAAGATTACTTCTTCATCTTTTCGATCTGTTCCTGAACTTCGTTTGCAAGGTCGTTCTTCTTCTTTTCGATGCCCTTGCCGACTTCGTAGCAAGCCATAGCGGTTACGGTGAACTTTTTGCCGATCGCTTTTTCTACGGAAGTCTTGCCGTCGCCCTTGACGTAGATCTGCTTCAAGAGGCAGTTTTCTTCGTAGTACTTATTGATTCTGCCGATGAGCATCTTTTCTGCGATTGCTTCCGGCTTACCTTCTGCAAGGATCTGCGCACGAAGGACGTTCTTTTCTTCTTCCAGCGCTTCTGCGGGAACGTCTGCAGGGGAAAGATAAGGCGCTTCGTATGCGGCGAGCTGCTGTGCAACGCCGTAGGCAAGTGCGAGGTCTTCTTCCGATTCCAGTGCTCTGTCGATGTTGATCATTGCGCCGAGTCTGCCTTCGCCGTGTACGTAAACCTGAATCATACCTGCGGATTCAAAACGAACGAAACGACGGATAGCGATCTTTTCGCCGATGATGCCTCTCATTTCGCTGATATAATCAGCAACGGTGGTACCGTTTTCCAAAGTGAGCGCATTCAGTGCGTCCATATCTGCGGGGTTGTACTTTGCAACGAGCGCAACGATGTTGTCCAAAATTTCATGGAACTTTTCGCCCCTGGAAACGAAGTCGCTTTCGCAGTTCAATTCTACGAGAACACCTACGCCGTCCTGATTATAGGTACCGATGAGACCTTCCGCTGCGATTCTGCCTTCCTTTTTGACTGCCTTTGCGATGCCTCTTTCCCGAAGCAACTTTGCAGCTTCTTCCATATCGCCGTTTGCGTCGATGAGTGCATTCTTGCAATCGGACATACCGGCGCCGCTTCTTTCGCGGAGTTCTTTGATCATGCTTGCTGTAACTGCCATAATTATTTTCTCCTTTAACGGTTATTAACGGAAACAGAAAGATTATTCGTCTTTATTTTCGGGTTCTGCCGTTGCAACAACTTCTTCGATGGAAACGGGAGCTTCTTCTGCTGCCGGCGCTTCCACAACGGGCGTTTCACCCTGCTTTGCTTCGATAACGGCGTTAGCGATGACGGAAGAGATGAGTTTGATTGCACGGATTGCGTCGTCGTTACCGGGGATAACGTAATCTACCATATCGGGATCGCAGTTGGTATCGGTGATAGCAACTACGGGGATGCCGAGCTTACGGGCTTCTTTGACTGCATTTTCTTCTGCGTGGGGGTCAACGACGAATACTACGCCGGGAAGAGACGTCATGTTCTTGATACCGCCGAGGTTGGTGCGGAGCTTTTCCATTTCGTCCTTGAGCTGAGCGACTTCCTTTTTGGGAAGGAGTTCAAAGCTGCCTGCTTCTTCCATCTTTTCGATTTCGTTCAATCTTGCGATACGGGAACGCATCGTTTTGAAGTTGGTAAGGCAACCGCCGAGCCATCTTGCGTTGATGTAGTACATACCGCATCTTTCCGCTTCTTCCTTGATTGCGTCCTGCGCCTGCTTCTTCGTGCCGACGAAGAGTACGCTCTTACCTGCTTTTACCTGTTCGCAAACGAAGCTGTAAGCTTCTTCTACGAGGCCGACGGTAAGCTGCAAGTCGATGATGTGGATGTCGTTTCTGGATGCGAAGATATACTTCTTCATCTTGGGGTTCCATCTCTTGGTGAGGTGACCGAAGTGTACGCCTGCTTCCAAAAGCTGTTTCATAGTGATAACTGCCATTTTAAAATCCTCCGTTTATTCCTCCCCATTCGGAAAAATCGTACGCATATACCCGCAATGCGAAAAAATTTTACGGGAACGGAACGTACTGCCGACAGGGTGTGATTTTTTGACTTGACTATTTTACCATACTCCGACAAAGAAGTAAAACAAAACGAGCCACAACTTACGAATTTTTTTGAAAACGATAAAAAAATTTTCGCTGCGGCAAAACCAAACAGCGAAAAAAGAAAGTTATTTTTGGGAATCCGACGAGCGGAAGGTTTTACCGTCCGCAACTTTACGGCGAACCCATACGACGTAACCGAGCAAGCTCGTATAGGCAAGGTAGAAGATGGCGACGATCAGGTGCGCAAAGGAAAGAATTTTATACGGCATTTCCATATACCCGAAAGCCGTGATAAACCAGATGATATCGGCAACGAACACGATGAGCGCACAGGTCAGAAGGATAAACGTTTCCGAGTCGCGGAGCAGAAATACCACGTCGGTTTCCGTTTCCTTTTGCCTTTTGCCACGGTAGCAGAGCATGGCGGAAGTTGCAACGACGGCAAGCACGGGCATGATATACCGCCCGAATACGAACGCAAAACCGAGCCCGATAAAGACCAGCACGTAACCCGTATCTTTTACGGCTCTCCTTTTTGCAAGACGAATGAAGAGAATGCCCGCCACTGCAAAGACGAGCGCAATACCTAACGCCGTCCAGAACGTCAACGGTTCTTCCCGGACAAAATCCCGTTGTTTTAAAAGCAATAACGCATTTTGCCATACGAGCAAAGCGCCTAAAATCAAAAGGATAACGGGTAATATTACCGTCATAAAGAAGTCAAAATTTTTATATTTCTTTTTTGTCTTTAACTGCATTGTACTTCCTTCCTGTTTTTATATACTTTATTCCGAATCGGAATTGTCCGCCGCCTTCGGCTCGTACCGCTTTGCCACTTGCACGTGCCAATCCGCACCGAGGAACGGCGTAAGCGTTCCGTCGCCCGTTTCCCGCATACGGGAAACGGTATGGGCGAGCGCCGCTTTTGCATTTTGGGCAAAAGGCAGGTCGTCAACCGTACCGCCCGAACAGGTACAAAGCAGCACCGCTTCCGTCCGTTCGATATCGGCGTACGTTACGGGGCAACCCGTTGCAGCGAGCAGGGCTTCCGTTTCCGCATTCGATTCGCCGTTTTCCGGCAAAATCCAGCGATCGTTCCGCACGCCTCGGAAGGCAAGCGGTTCCGCCGCCCGATACAAATCGGGAATTTCCTTTTTTACAAGCGCAAGCACGCCGTAAATATCATTATGTAAATTTTCGTCTTCGTACAGAGCCGCGCGCCTTTCCGCACACTGTCGGATGAGATATTTTATCTGTTCTGCAAATCTGTCCGCACGGTACTCGCTCCACGTGTCGACGGGCATGGCGGTTATCTGTTCGTAGAGCAGAGCGTTGACTTCCGCACTGTTGCGCAAGGCGGCAATATCCGCCGACTGCATGGCGGCAAGCGCTTCTTCCACGCCCGGATACAGCACCCCCTTTGCATTTTCGGCTTCCGAGCGGTAGAATGCTTCCGTTGCCTGCAAGCGCGCCTGCAAATCCGACGCATATTCCTTGCCCGATTGCAAAAGGAACGCATATTTGCGCAGGAAGCTCTGCAAAGAGTCGCACATATCGCCGTACACAGCCGCTTCAAACTTAGCGACGCCGTAATCGTGCGCAAGTTGCAGACGCTCGTCCCGATATTCGGGGAAATCAGCGCAGAACGCTTTCCAGCTCTTAAACGAGTTTTCCCGCATACGCAAGGCGAGTTCCGAGGGGGAATCTTCCCATTCTTCCACCGGTTCCCGATATTCTTTCCGCAGCTGCGCCGCCTTGGTTTGCGCCCCGTTCCGTTTTTCTTCCGCAAGCCGCAAAAGCCCGTAACCCATTTTGAGCACGGAAAGGCAATGCACCCGATTGCCCTGCGCCGTAAAGAGGCGAATCAGGTTGTGCCCTCCGTCATAGAGTTCGGGGTCGGCGGAAACGGAATAAGCCGTATACTTGGCAACGCCCGTTTTGCTCTCTATATCATTATAATAATCGTCTATCGCACGTTCGGCGCGCAGGACCTCTTCCGCCGCCAACGCCCGCTTTTTCATGGCTTTGTACGAAATCTGCGAATCGGCGTCCGCTTTTTCGTATTCTTTACAGGCAACGGAGCTTTCCGTTACGTAGGACTGCAAATTTTCAAAATAAATTCTTTCCCGAGGAACGCCGTTTTCCTCCGTTTCCGCCGTAAGGAATGCAAACGCCTCGTTTTTGGCAAGCTCGGCAAAATCCCGTTCGAACTGCGCCGCCAGTTCCCGTTCCTTTGCGGCGTCAAACGAGTAAGACCCGTCCTTTTCCCGATTCGCCGCCAGCGGAATGCAGACGGCGGAAAGTTCGTTCCAGACGGCAAGTTCCCGTTTGCCCCGCCCCAAGGAGAGCAGGTCCTTTTGCGGATAGACGCATTTTGCAATGCCTGCGGTATGGAAGTAAGCTTCGGGAGCCTCTTCCCGCAAGGAAAAGTCCACGCCCGCAAGCGTTCTGACGGCGGAAGCGCACAAGCGAATATCCCGATCGCCGCCTTCCCCTTCCCGTAAGAAGCACACGCTGTTGAAGGGTCGGAAGAGATATTCGGTATAGCCTGCCCGCGCGTATTCTTCGTGCAGTACCCGCACCGCGCGAGGGTCGTACAAGCCTTCCACGGGGATATCGCAACCGGAAGAAGTGCCTTCCGTTTCCCGCGCGATCCGATCGTACGCTTCGATTTCCTCATACGTTGCGCCGATTTCGGCAAGCGTCTTTTCCGGGAGGCGTTCCGCATCTTTCGGGAGCAAGGCAAAGAGCGTTACGGAAATTTCCCTGCCGTACTCCGTGCGGAAAAACCGACGGACGTAAAAAGCGATGAGTGCGGCGAGTGCGGAACCCGTGGTATCTGCAAAGGACGCAACGATTTTCGCCTCCGTTTGCAAGGCGGCATAGTTGTTGGAAAGCGCAAACATTTTACGCACGGTGTTCTTTAACCACCCGATGCGGTCTTCCCCGATCATATCGCAAAAACCTGCCCTCGCCTGATAGCGGTACTCTACCGCCTTTTCTCCGTTGACCGCGCCCTCCGGCAACCACTTTGCAAAAGAAGCGTTGAGGCGCGCGCATTTTTCAAAACTGCCGCCTTCCGTAAACAGGGGGGAAGCCTCTATACGTTGCAACCCGTCCGCCTGTTCCCCGGTTTCGGTAATTGCCGTGCAAAAAATTTCCGCATCGGAATCGGCTACCGCATCCGCAACCCGACTGCCGACCGTTCCGGCTCCGATCAACAATATCTTCTTTGCCATATTCTTTTACCTCCAAACCGTAAACTTTTTTCTTTCTCTCTGTTCTTTCATTATAAATCAAACGGGGCGATTCGTCAAGTCCCGTTTTTTCTTTTTTGCCTTTCTTCCGCCCGAAAAGACGATTTTTACCCTCCGATCGAACGCATTTTTCGCAAGATAGATGAGGGACGGCGGCAAAATCACCTTTTTTAAAGCCGTACCCCGAAAGGCATTCGCCCCGATTGCGGAAAGATTCTCCCCGAACCGCACTTCCGAAAGGGTAGCGCATCCCGCAAAGGCGGAACTTTCTATCCGCTCTGCGGAAGAAAGATCGACAAAAGAGAGGTGCAGGCAATCGAAAAAACTTTCCGTTCCGATCGCCTTTGCCGCCGTCTGCACGGTTCTGAGTCCGCTGCAACGGGCAAAACAACGGGCAGACACCCGTTCCAGTACGCCCGTATGCACGGATCGTAGCGCAGTGCAGTTTTCAAAACAGCCGTCGCCCTCTTCCATGCCCTCCGCTATTTGCTTTACGCAAGGCATATCCACGCTTTCCAAAGCGGTGCAGTCGGCAAAAGCACGGGGCGGCAGGCAGGCAGTATCATTTAAATACGCTTTGCGCACCCGACTGCCCGTAAACGCCGTGCCCTTTTTGCGGCGAGTCAAAATCTTACTGCCGCAGGGCACGCTGAAAATTCCCTGCAACGCCTTCTTCGGCAAAAAATCATAGCAAGCAAAGGCGTGCGGCAGAAAAATTTCCCGCAGGGCGCAGTCGGTAAAGGCGTCCGCCGCAATTTCCCGCACGGAACGGGGCAAAACCAGGCGTTCGAGGGACTCGCACCCGAAAAACGCTTCCGAGCCGATCTCTTCCAAGCCTTCGTTTAAATATAATACGCAAAGGGCGTCGCATCCGTAAAAAGCGCGGGCGGCTATCTTTTTTACGCCGCTCGGCATAACGAAAGCGGTCGGATTGCCGTACACGCGCAAAAGCGCTCCGTTTTTTACGTCGCAGAGCGTTGCACTGCGGGCGCGCATCAGCCACGGCTGCGTCTTTTCCTCGTTTGCAATGAGCGCAAAGAGCAACTTTTCCGCTATTTCGCCGTACTCCGATTGTTTGCGCCGCGCCACAATCTCCGCCACGGCAGGCACGGCAAAGAGCGGTATATCCGCATTTTGCAGATCTTCCAAGGAAGCTATACGGTTTTCCGCCATAAATATCCCCAAGCGGGCGAGCGGATCTTCCGCATTTTGCAGTATCGCATTCAGCTTGGACTGCGCAAAGAGGAAATTCCCCAAAGCGAGCAGTCGAAAAGCTTCTCCTCGCTCCCCGTCCGCCCGTCCGTCCGACCGCACGGGCGCAAGGCAATCCGCCGTCTCCGTCGCCGGCAATTCGGAAAACCCTTCCCCTTGCATCGGCTCGGAATCTTCTTCTCCCCGCACGGGCGCAACGTTGCCCATACGGCGGAGTATACGTGCCGCAAAATCGGGGGAATGGATATCTTCCGGCATATAGGCGGCGATATCTTCGGGGAGAAGGGCGTCTTTCCCCGCACAGGGGATAAAAATCCGACCTTCCTTTTGGGCGGAACAGACCCCGCCTTCCTCTTCGTTTTGCAACCCGTCCGCTTCCGAATCCCCGAACCATAACAGCACGGGGCACTCGTCCCGACACTCGCTCCGCATTTCGGCAGGCAACGTTTGCAACACGCCGTAAGGGACGTGTGTTTCACGGAAAACGTCTATGATTTTTTCTGCGGAACGGCGCAAATGCGCTTTTTGAAAATTGCCGTCTATCAGCACGTAGGGGATTTTTTCGAGCGGCAGGCAAATCGAATCGAGCTTTTCCGCCAGCGCAAGATAATGCTCCCGCAAGGCAGGCGCACCCTCTACGGCGGCAAGCAGCTTTATAAAGTATTCGTCTTGAGAAGGGGCGTTCCTCCGGCGTATGCGGCAAGTACCGTTCCTGTAATCAACGCCGAACCGACAGAGCAATAAACCCAGCCACGCTTCCGCTTCCCGATCGGAAAGGCTGACGATTTCCGCATAGACTGCGGCGGCAGCGGCATAGTCCCCTGCGTTGCGTTTGGCAAAGGCATCAAAAAACAGCGCACGAAAGGCTTCGCTCCTTACGTGCGGCAGAGCATTTTGCGTTTTACAAAATGCGCAGACAGCCGTATCCCCGTCCGTTTCGGGCAGTACGCCGCCGCATACGTTACAAATCAAAGCTTTCATACGCCGTTATCCCGTTTCTTTTTATTCTTCTTCGTCTTCTTCGTCGCCGTCGATTTCTTCCAGATCCATCAGATCGAAATCGTCCTGCCCTTCGAGTGCGTCTTCGTCTTCCATGTATTCCTGCTGATGCATGAATTCCGCAAAAACGGCTTCCATCAACGCTTCGTCTTCCAAGGGAACGATGCGTTCGTCGTTTTCCGAACCGACGATTTTATATACGCCGACGCTGACTTCTTCCTCTTCGTCCTCGGTATAAGGCGCAAGCATACAGTACCATTGCTTTTCAAACTGCACGGAACCGTAGTGGCGGAAGGTTTCCGTTTCGCCCTCTTCGTTTACGAGTTCGATTTTATCGCTGTATTCATCGTCGGAAACAGGGACTTCTTTGTATTCTCTTTTTTTCATGGTAGTTCCTCCTTGATTTTTATTTCTGCTCATATAGCTTTCCAGAATATACGTTGCGGCAATGCTGTCCAACGTCTTCTTTTTGTCTTTTCCCTTTACGCCGCAACCGATCAGGTCCTGCGTTGCCGCCTGCGTGGTAAAACGCTCGTCTTCCGTAACCACCGTAACGCCCGTTGCCGCCGCGGAAAGGGCGTCTATAAAGCGTTGCGTATACGCCGTCTGTTGGGAGGGCGTGCCGTCGTAGTTGACGGGCAAGCCGCAAACCACGGTTCCGCAATCCTTTTCCCGTATAATGCGGAGGATTGCGTTTACGTCCGCCTGCAAACCGCCCTTGCGCCAGTACGTATCGGACGGCACGGCGTATTCGTTGAACGGGTCGCTGACTGCGATGCCGATCGTTTTACTGCCTATATCCAATGCCAGAATGCGTTTGCCTATCATAAAAAGCGTTCTCCCAATCGCATAGTGTTGCCGCGCGGCACACAACCGATTTCCTCCGATTTCCGCACAGCCGTTTTTACAATTATAGCATAAAAAGGCGGGCTCGTCCACCGTTTTTCCGGCAAATACAATTATTTTTAAAAACAATCATTGCGACCTCGTTTTGCAGTCCATGCAACGATTTTTAAAAAGAACGGCGCCGTTTCCACGGGAAATGCAACGGTTACAAAAACGACGGCGTGCGTTTGGGGACGGCGTGTGTTTTGGGACGGCGCACGTTTCGGTACGGCGTGTGTTTCGGTACGGCGTGTGTTTCGGAACGGCGTGCGTTTGGGGACGGCGTGTGTTTCGGAACGGCGTGCATTTTAGAACGGCGTGCATTTCGGAACGGCATGTGTTTTGGGACGGCGTGCGTTTGGGGCAGACGGAACGGTTTTGCGACAAACAAAAAGAGACTTCTTTTTGAAAAGAAATCTCTCTTTGTTCCGCACTAAAAATACAGAGAAAGGGAAGGAGAAGTGCGGAACAGGAACAGCGCATTGGGAACTACGCCGTCCTGTGCGGGTATTCGTTTTTTTGGGTATGGAATTATTCCATAACTGCGGTTGCGCCTGCTTCCTTAAGCTTAGCAACTGCTGCTTCTGCGTCTGCCTTAGGCATAGCTTCCTTGAGTACGCCAAGACCTTCAACAGCCTTCTTAGCTTCTGCAAGGCCAAGACCGGTGAGTTCACGAACAACCTTGATAACAGCGATCTTGTTAGAGCCGAAATCCTTCAGAACGAGGTTGAATTCGGTCTTTTCTTCTACTGCGGGAGCTGCTTCTTCAGCTGCTGCTGCGGGAGCTGCTGCTGCAACTGCAACGGGAGCTGCTGCGCTTACGCCGAACTTTTCTTCCAGTGCCTTTACGAGTTCTGCTGCTTCCATAAGGTTGAGCTTTGCGATTGCTTCTACGATTTCATTGATAGTCATGATAAATATCCTCCGATGATAGTTTGTTTTTTGGATGATTCTGGATTAAATAGGTTATAAAAAAGTTACACTATGAAGAAACGGCAATCAGTTTTCTTCCAACTGCTTTCTTCTTGCATCCACGCAGTTGACGATACCCCTGATAACGTTGTTGAGAACGCCTGCAAGATTCGTTGCGGGTGCATTGATGGAACCGAGCATCTTTGCGATGAGCTGTTCCTTGGTAGGCATCGTTGCAATGGCTGCAACCTTTGCCTTTGCGATATAAGCTCCGTCCAAACAAGCGCTCTTTGCGACCAGTTTTTCTTCGAGAGCCTTATCTGCCTTTAAAGCTGCAAGGTAAACCTTAACCGCGCTCATTTCATCCTTGGAGAAAACTACTGCGGTCGGGTTCTGCAAATCGTTCTTGAAGTCTTCGATACCCTGTGCGGCAAAAGCTTTCTGTACAAGCGTATTCTTGTATACCTTGTATTCGCAACCGGCTTCTCTGAATTTTGTACGAAGAGCGGTTACTTCAGCCACGGTCAGTTTGTTGTATTCCAACAAAAGAACGCACTTGCTTTCCGACATTTTGACCTTGATTTCTTCAAGGAGCTGCTTCTTTGCTTCTAAATTAGCGGACACGATTTTTTGACCTCCTGTTTTATTCTCAGCCGCTTGCGCAGCCACGTGAAAAAGCCTTTTTGCCGCACGGCAAAAAGGCATTCGTTCCATATCAAACAAATTGCTTTTCTACCTCGGTCGGTGCTTTTGGCGATTGAACCCGTTCGGGTGCCGACTGTCTGCGGTCAAAAATGAATTTTCGGTTGTTTTTCGTAGATTATTATAATCCGTCCTTTCGGGTATGTCAACTAAAATTGCATACCTTCGGACAAATTTTTATAAAATTTCAGGCAAAAATTACATTCTGAAATCTACTCTGACGCCGGGGCCCATCGTGCTGGTGAGCGTTACGCTCTTGATGTAAGCACCCTTAGCGGCAGCGGGTTTTGCTCTGACGATTGCTTCGAGCAGCGCGTTGATGTTTTCGGTCAGCTTCTGCGTGCCGAAGCTCTTCTTGCCGACTGCGCAATGTACGTTTGCCTGCTTATCGAGGCGGTATTCTACCTTACCTGCCTTGACTTCCTTTACGGCTCTTTCGATGTCCGTGGTAACCGTACCGGACTTAGGGTTGGGCATCAAGCCCTTGGGGCCGAGTACACGACCCAGACGACCAACGAGACCCATCATGTCGGGCGTGGTGATGACTACGTCGTAATCGAACCAGTTTTCTCTCTGGATCTTGGCAACCATTTCTTCTGCGCCGACGAAGTCTGCGCCTGCAGCCTTGGCGATGTCTGCTCTTTCACCCTTGGCGATAACGAGTACTCTCTTGCTCTTACCCGTACCGTTGGGAAGGACGATGGTACCTCTGACCTGCTGATCTGCCTGACGGGGATCTACGCCCAATCTTACGTGCAACTCGACGGTTTCGTCGAACTTAGCCTTTGCCATTTCGATCGTGTGCGCTGCCGCCTCTTCTACGGAGTAGAGCTTCAGACGATCATAAGTTTTTACGGAATCGATATATTTCTTACCGTGTTTCATGAAAATTTAACCTCCTTGTGGTTCCTACGAGACGCACTTTCGTATCTCTCCCACCATTACTGAAAAAGATAACCGGCGTTCGACCCTATACGGAATTAATCCGCAACCTGTACGCCCATACTGCGAGCGGTACCTGCAACCATGCTCATTGCGCTTTCCAACGTGTAGCAGTTGAGGTCAGCCATCTTGATCTTTGCAATTTCTTCTACCTGTGCTTTGGTCAAAGTTGCAACCTTGTCGCTATTGGGTTTTGCACTGCCCTTTTCGAGACCGCAAGCCTTTTTGATGAGGTTGGGTACGGGGGGAGTCTTCAAAACGAAGGTAAAAGAACGGTCCTGATAAACGGTAACGATTACGGGAATAACCATACCCTTTTTATCGGCGGTCTTTGCATTGAAGTCCTTGCAGAAGCCCGGCAGGTTGATACCGTGGGGGCCAAGCGTGGAGCCTACGGGGGGAGCCGGAGTAGCTGCACCGGCATTGAGCTGCAGTTTTACTACAGCAGTGATCTTTTTAGCCATGATTTTATCTCCTTATGTGGTATTAACAAAACGCCGACTTGGGATTACGGCATTTTTCCCACTGCACAAAAGCGCAGATTGCGCCGTTGTATTTTTGGTTTTTGTTCCTTACCCAAAGCTTTAATCGGCTTTGCGGATATCGGAATAGCTGACTTTGATGTCCGTCTTCCGATCGAAAATGGAAGCGGTAACCACCGCGGTCTTGGTTTTATCGTTCAATTCTTTAATGACGGCGGAATAGTCGTCTGCGGAATCCGTCCGGATGAATACGGAGTCTCCGACGGCAAGTTCCATTGCATCGTCCGCTTCCTCAAGCTGCATCTTGATGACTTCTTCCTTCTTCATCGGAACGGCTCTGCCCTGCGGCCCGACGAAGCCGGTTACGCCGCGCGTATTCGTGATGAGGTACCAGAGCTGATTGGAGTAGATCATTTTGATGAACACGTAACAAGGAATCTTTTTTTCATCTTTAATGACGATCGTCTTTTCTTCCCTGTCCGGTTTTCCGTCCTCTTTGATAACTTTAATCCGCTCCTTGGATACTTTCATTGTAGGGATCTGCAAGTCGAAGATCTGGTCGCCGAGGTTGTTGTTTTCAATCAACTTTTCCAAACTGCTCTTTACGAGATCTTCATAACCGGAATAGGTATGCAAAATATACCATTTGGGTTCTTCCTTGATGATCATGTTTTTACTCCTAACCGGCAATCGCGCTTAAAATTGCGTTCAACCCGTCGATCAATATGCCGTTGAGCGCAAGGTTTACGATGGTGATCCCCACGGTAAAAATCAAAACGACAACTAATACGACGCAAGTAGCTTTAATCGCCTTGGGAACGGTGGGCCAGGTAACCTTTTTCAGTTCGGAAAAAATGCAATTCAGGGTTTTCATCAGTAAATCTCCT
>CAMAGA010000034.1 GCA_945833955.1 uncultured Clostridia bacterium | reverse complement strand
GCCCCGTAAAATCGCTTTCTTTTATTTGAAAAAAGTTTTATAATGTATATTATAGCAGATTTTTACCGAAAACACAAAACGTTTAAGAGGAAAAAATGAAAGATAATTATCAGGAAAAGAATCAGTTGGATATAATTTGGGCAAAAGTCAAAGATATTTTGCAGGGGACCGTTTCCCCCATTACGTTTAAGACGTATATTTGCCTGCTGGAACCCGTCGATTTTGAGGGGGCGAGAATGTTTTTGCAGATTGCAGGCAAAAATGCGGGGTACTATATCGGTTTAAATCTTGCCGGTAAAATTAAAGAAGCGTTTTTGCAGGCAAAAGTCGGCGTTGCGGAATACACCATTCGGGAAGCAGGAACGGGCGAAATCCTCTATGAATCCGGGGAGACGGAAGACGTGGAGCAGGAGTACGGATCTTTGCCCATCGACTCCAAGTTCACGTTTGAATCCTACGTCGTGGGCAACAACGAGCTCGTATTTGCGGCGGCTAAGTCCGTTGCCGCCATGCCGGGGGAAAACTATAATCCGCTCTATATCTGGGGCCCGACGGGACTGGGCAAAACGCACCTGATGCAGGCGATCGCCAACGAAATCATGCGTACCAAACCGACTCTGCGCGTGGTATATACGACTTGCGAAAAGTTTATGAACCAGCTCATCGACCTGATTGCCAATAAGAGCAATTCCCGGGAGAAGGGACAGCGATTCCGTGCCTTTTACCGCACGGCGGACGTGCTCATCATCGACGATATTCAGTTTCTGGAAAAGAAGCAGGCCACGCAGGAAGAGATTTTCCATACCTTCAACGAGTTGACCGCATCCAAAAAACAAATCATTCTTTCCTCCGATTGCCCTCCCAAGGACATCAATACGTTGGAAGCCAGACTGCGTACCCGTTTTGAAAGCGGATTGATTGCGGATATCCAGCCGCCCAACATAGAGACGAAGATTGCGATTTTAAAGAGAAAAGCGCTGGAAAAGAAGTGCCCCATCCCGACGAACGACGTTCTGGAGTATCTTGCGCAGGATTCGGACAACAACGTGCGAACGCTGGAAGGCAGACTGAACAAGGTCATCTTTGCCAGCAAGCTGCACGAGTGCCCCATCACGGTGGAGCTTGCCCGTACCGCGCTCCGAACTTCCGTACAGGAAGACGAAACCTACAATACCGCCGTCAATTCCGATTCCGTCATAGCGGGGGTATGTACCTTTTTCAAAATCAAAAAGGAAGAGTTGATCGGTAAGAGCAAGAAAAAGGAGCTCGTGTATCCTCGGCAGATCACAGCCTACCTGATGTACGAAATGCTTTCCATGCCGTTTGCTTCCATCGGAAAAGAGATGGGCGGCAGAGATCATACTACGATTATGTACTCCCGCAACAAGATTGCGGAATCCATGGAAAAGAACGAGCGCATCAAAAAGGACGTCAACGATATCAAAAACATAATTCTCAAAAAATAAATTTACGGCGGTCCGTCAGACCGCCGTTTATAACAAAAAGGATTTTACAACCATGGCTATAGAAAGATTTTCAGAAGGTGAATTTGACGCAGTGGTCATCGGGGCGGGGCACGCCGGCTGCGAAGCCGCACTCGCTCTGGCACGCACGGGGTGCTCCACCGTTATGCTTACGCTCAATCTGGACAGCATTGCGTTTATGGCTTGCAATCCCTCGGTGGGCGGAACCGCCAAGGGGCATCTCGTGCGGGAAATAGACGCCCTCGGCGGAGAAATGGGCGTGAATGCGGATAAGACCGCCTTGCAGATCCGTATGCTCAATACGGGCAAGGGAGCGGCGGTGCAGTCGCTTCGGGTGCAGTCGGATAAGTACGAGTACCATACGCAGATGAAAAAGACGTTGGAAAATACGGAAAATCTGCGGATCGTGCAGGGCGAGGCGCAGGAAATTCTGACGGAAAACGGCAGCTGTCGGGGCGTGGTTACCACGTACGGCGGCGTGTTCTACTGCAAAGCCGTCGTCATTGCAACGGGCGTATATTTAAACAGCGAAACGATCACGGGGGAAGTCAGGCAAAAATCCGGGCCGAACGGTTTTCAGCCGGCAACGGAGCTGACTGCCTGCCTGGCAAATCTCGGCTATTCGATCCGACGCTTCAAGACGGGTACGCCTGCGAGAGTGGACGGGCGAAGCATAGATTTTTCCAAGTGCGCCGAACAAAAAGGGGATACGGATATTTACTCCTTCTCCTTCCTTTCGGATGCGTTGCCGCAAAATCGGGCGAGTTGCTATCTGACCTATACTTCCCCCGAAACGCACGGGATCATTTGGGACAATCTGGATAGGGCGCCGCTCTATAACGGGTCCATCCAAAGCGCAGGCCCGAGATACTGCCCTTCCATAGAAACGAAAGTCGTTCGCTTTAAAGATAAGGAGCGGCATCAGCTCTTTCTGGAGCCGGAGGGGGCGGAAACGCTGGAAGTTTACGTGCAGGGTATGTCCACTTCTTTGCCGCACGACGTACAGCGCGCGATGTACCGCACCATTCCGGGGTTGGAAAACTGCCGCATTACGAGGTACGCCTACGCCATAGAATACGATTGCATCGATACGCTGGACGTATTGCCTACGCTCGAATTTAAAAAGGTAAAGGGAATTTATACGGCAGGGCAGATCAACGGCACCAGCGGCTATGAAGAAGCCGCCGCACAGGGATTGGTGGCAGGCATCAATGCGTCCCTCGCCATTCGGGGGATGGCTCCCATGGTGTTGCGGCGGGACGAAGCCTATATCGGCGTACTCATCGACGACCTCGTAACCAAGGGAACGAACGAGCCCTACCGCATGATGACTTCCCGCGCGGAATACAGGTTATTTTTGCGGCAGGATAACGCCGATTTCCGTCTGACGGAAAAGGGTTACGCCGTCGGACTGGTTACAAAGGAACGGTTTGCCCGTTATCAAGCCAGAAAGGCACTCTACGAAGCCGCCATGGAGGAGATGCGCGTCCGTATCTCTCCCAAAAAAGCAGATCCGTACTTTTTGCCCAAGGGATATTCCCCTTTAACGCAGGCGATCACCTATGCGGACATGATTCGCCGAGGGGAAAAGCTGCGCGATATCTGCGCCTACTTCGGCATTTTGCAGGGCTACCCTGCCGACGTTTTGGAAACGGTGGCGGTGAACGTGCAGTACGAAGGTTACTTGAAGGAAGAAAAGGAACAGATCGAACGGGCGAAAAAGTTAGAGGAAAAGGAATTGCCCAAGGATATAGATTACCGTTCGATCGAAGGTCTGCGGCTGGAAGCGAGGGAAAAACTCGACCGCATTCGGCCCATCAACATCGGGCAGGCGGGCAGAATTTCCGGCGTAAACCCTGCGGATATTTCCGTGTTAATGGTCTATATGGCGTTGCATACAAAATAAAGAAAGGATGGTATACAAAATGCGTGCGGATCTACACATACATTCCGTCTTTTCCGACGGAAAGATGACTGTGGAAGAGATTGCAAAAAGAGTGAAAGACAGCGGAATAGATATTTTTGCGCTGACGGATCACGATACGATGAACGGCGTGCAGGCTGCGGCAAAAGCGGCGAAGGCAGAGGGAGTTCTGTTTGTTCCCGGTATTGAAATTTCTGCCGATAACGGCGTAAAGATACACGTGTTGGGGTACGGGTGCGACCCCGAGTCGGAAGCTTTTCAGGCATTTTTGCAAAATCGGATAAAAAAGGCTATATTGCGAACGGAAGATTCCATTGCCAAACTTGCCAAAGTCGGTATTCATATCTCCTTGGAAGACGTAGAGGCTTTTCACGTAAAGAAGGAAGAACCGTTACACGCCATGCAGATTGCCAAGGCGATTCGGGCAAAGGGATACCGCTATCAGAGCGATAAGGATGCGTATCGGCAGTGCGTTGCGCCTTCCGCCCCCGGTTACTCCGATGCGGATAAACTATCGGCGGAAGAGGCGGTGGAAATCATCGTGCAATCGGGCGGTTTTGCGTCTTTGGCGCATCCAGGGCGCATTGCTTTGGAAGAAGAACCAAAGGAACGCTTGATTGCAAGCCTTTGTGACCACGGACTGGGCGGAATCGAGGCGGTGTACACCCTGCACACGGAGGAGGAAACCGCCGGGTATCGGGGACTGGCGCAAAAATACGGTCTGCTTGTAACCGGCGGTTCGGATACGCATATGCTGAGGGGGAAGCGCATCATCGGCTTACCGACCTTCGTTCCCGATGAAAAGTTACTGCTTGCGCTGCATATCCTGTAACGGATGCGGTTGCAAAAATCGGATATAACGCATATATTGGAATAGAAACAGTTTGACGGAGGTTGAAAGATGTCATTCTATTCCAATTTTCATTCCGACCATATTCCGGGTCCGTTGACGGGCAATCCTTTAAACGGGCTTTGCGAAAAGGTTTGTATTCAGGCGCAACGTATTTTTGACGCCTGCATCAAACAGACGCAATTAGAAAATTACATAATTACTTTAAAATGTCGTACGCCTGCCAACCCGACGCCGCCGCTGACTTTTATCAGCGCACGCTCCACGAGTTCGGAAGGGCAAGTAAAAGATTTATCCGTGGAGCGTCTGCCGGATAAAGACTGCGGCGCCAGAGTGCACGCTACCATCGTTATACCCATCGAGGTTGCCTACGTGGATGCAAACGGCGTGGAGGGGGTTGCGACTTCCAGCATTTCCGTAACGGAAGACGTGCTTTTGAATATACCTGCGCCGTCCATTATTCCTTACCGCATTACGGCGGTAGTCAGCGCCGTATTGCCGAGCGGCACCTATAATGCGGACGGTACTTTTACGGTGAATTGCTGTATAACCGTCATTTTAAAGGTGGCTATGGACGTGGAATTGCTATTGCCCACTTACGGGTATTGTGCGATTCCGCCCGCACAGGAGTTTTCGCAAGAGATCTGTTCGGGATTTTTTGAATTACCGCTGTATCCCGGTTTTAAGTGATACGATTCAAAAAAAGAAAACGGAACGGATTCGTGGTTTGCGATTCCGTTCTTTTTTTTCGGAAGCGCACGGGAATCTTGTAAGAAAACGCCGTTGCATCCGCAAAAGTGCTTGAAAATAAAAAAAGAGTATGCTATAATAAAAAAAAGGAAAAGGGAGGGAGAGGGTACGATGCGTCTTTTTGCCGTAAGCGATTTGCATCTTTCGGGGCGTGTGAATAAGCCGATGAACGTTTTCGGCAATCATTGGACGGGTCATTTTGAAAGAATCAAAACCGATTGGAATGCGAAGGTACGGGAGGACGACGTCGTACTCATTGCAGGGGATATCAGTTGGGCTATGCGCCTGGAAGACGGGGTATACGATTTACATAGCCTTGCGGAACTGAAAGGGAAAAAGGTGTTCATTCGCGGAAATCACGATTATTGGTGGAGCGGCATACAAAAAGTACGGGATTCCGCCCCGGACGACACCTTTTACTTTTTACAGAACGACGCCGTAAAGATAGGCAACTACGTCATCTGCGGCTCGCGCGGCTGGACTTGCCCCGGCAGTACCGATTACACCGACCACGACGAAAAATTGTATAAACGGGAAGCGGAGCGGTTCAAGCTCTGCTTTCAGGCGGCAAAAAAATTGCAGACGGAAGGCGATAAGCTGATCGTCATGATTCATTATCCGCCGTTCGGGGTGCGTCGGGAAGACACGCTCTTTACCCGTATGTTTGAAGAAAACGGTGCGGATATGGTCGTATACGGGCATATCCATAGCTTTTCCTATTATAAACTAAAGACAACTAAAAACGACATTATATATTATTTGACGGCTTGCGATCAGCTGGGCTTTCGTCTTGCGCTTTTGGAGGACGACGGCATAGGGGAAAGTTAATTTTCGACGTATAGGACTATGCGTCGTTTATGAAATATAAGGAGAAAAAGCATAATGTCGTTGCGAAATTATTTTGCAAACAAGAGCAAAAAGGAAAGGGTATCTATCCTTTTCCGCTATGCGGCTCTGTTGGCGTTTATCGGGTGCGTTGCGGTCATTCTGATCGAATCGTTGATCCCCGGTGCGCAGTCCAAAGATCAGAGCGATGCTGTCGGCAATCTGGTGGATATCACGGTGAATAAACAGATTCCGCCTACCGACTTGGAATTATCCGTATTCTCGGGGGAAACATTCTACGTGGGGGATAGCGTTACGCTGTCGCTTAGCTTTACGCCGAAAAACGCTTCCTTTCAGGAAGCTACCTTTACGGTAAGCGACCCGACCAAAGCCGAGGTGACTTCCATGGGCGTAGTTACCTTTTTGGCAGAGGGGGAAGTTACGGTGGAAGCCGTATCCGTCTATTCTACGGAAATTCGGGATTCGGTTACGTTGCAGGTATTGCCCGTGCGCGTGGAATCGGTAAAACTGTCCGTAAAGAGCGGAGACGCCTCTGGGATGCAGGTGGGCAAGAGTATTACCTTATCTACGGAAGTTTTGCCGGAAAATGCAACGTATCCCGGAGTAAAGTATACCTCGCTGAACCCTGCCGTAGCCACGGTTGCGGCAAACGGAACGGTGAAAGCGGTTGCTTTGGGGGAAGCCGTAATTCGGGTAGAGAGTCTGGATAACCCCGCAGCCTATGCGGAGACGACCGTTTTCGTAACCCAAGCGGAGGAGGAACGTCTGCTTTTAGTGAACGAGAGCGGAAAGACTTATAACTGCTCTTATTCCTTCCACTACACGCAGAACGGTACGCTCGGGGTATACGCCAAGATCGTGCCGAACGGCGTAGGGGAACGGACGGTGGAATGGGAAGTTTCCTGTTCGGGGGATTTCACGTATCAAATCGTGGAAAACCACGTGGAAATTTTCTATAGCGGTACGGGTTCGGCTTTTGTACGGGCAACCTGCGGCAGTCTTTCCGAATCCTTAAACGTAACGGCGGTGGTCGTTACACAGGAGGACGTAGTGCCTACGCTTATCGCCGCACAGGATCTGTTCCTGTATACGGGGGAAACGGGGCATATCACGTACAGCGTCCTTGGGGAAGGCGGCAAAGTTGCTACCTTTCAGCAGGTCGTGTTCGGGAGTGCGGATCCGACGGTTGCATTCGTCGATAACGGCAAAGTGGTTGCGGTAAAAGCCGGGGAAACGGATATTACCATTACGAGTACATACGACGCACAGGTATATAAGACCGTGCACGTCACGGTTGCGGACCGTTTGGTGGAAAAACTGTCTCTATTGCTTCCGTTCGAGGATCAGAACAGGACGCTGCTCGTCGGGCAGAAGCTGGATCTGATTACGAAAATGGAGCCGAGCAATCCGACCGATCCCACGCTCGTGTACGCTTCCCTGCAACCGGAAATCGTTTCCGTGGACGAAACGGGCAGAATCGTTGCCTTAAAGAGCGGAACGGCAATGGTAACCGTGCAATCGGTAAACGGAATCATCGGCAGGATCGTGCTCCACGTGTCCGATATCTACGATCTGGTGGGATTGCAGGCATCGGGATTTATTCTCGGGGAGGATCTGCAGGTAACGCTTACGCAAAATGCCGGCGGTAAAATTTTTGCCGTCTTCGGCGATGCGGCAACCTCGACGAGCGTTCAGTTTGCTTCTTCCAACCCGGAAATTCTGGACGTAAAGGAAAGCGGCACCGTCACCGCACTCAAAAAAGGGGAAGCGGAAGTATACGTTACGTACGGGCAGACGGTGCTTACGATTCGGGTTACGGTGGAGAGTCAGAAGCTCAGCGATATCATCGCCGATTGGTCCAGACTCGTGCGTAAGGGCTTAGGGCACTTTACGGTCTTCGTCATAACGGGTATTTTCGGTACGCTGGCGGCATTTTTGTTCTTAAGCGGCAAAAAGCGCTGGTTTGCGCCCGTGATTTCCGCGGCGCTCGGATATATCGTGGCGGCTCTGTCGGAAAACCTGCAGTACTTTACGGAAGGCAGAGGTCCCTCTTTTGCGGACGTGGGCTTGGATTTTCAGGGGTATTCTTTGGCGATTCTGCTCGTTTCCCTGATATTCCTGATCCTGTTGCTTATCCGATGGATACAAAAAAAGAGAAAAACAAAAAAATAATTCGGAAGTAAAAAATACCGTTTAAAAAGCTATCTTTTGCGGAAAAAATATGATATAATGCGATTGACCCCGAAAAAGGGAATCGTTAAAAAAATTAACAAGCGAGGAATATTATGCTCAGCGATATCGAAATTGCGGAAAGCGCACAGATGCAGGACATCCGGATCATAGCGAAAAAATTAGGTCTTACGGAAGACGATCTGGAACTTTACGGTAAATACAAAGCCAAGATCGCCTCTTTCCCGGAAGAGAAAAAAGCCAAGCTGATTTTGGTTACGGCAATCAACCCCACGGCTTCCGGCGAAGGCAAAACTACCGTTTCGATCGGGCTTGCGGACGGCATGGCAAAGCTTGGCAAAAAAGTCTGCCTTGCATTGAGGGAGCCTTCTCTCGGTCCCGTATTCGGAATCAAAGGCGGTGCGGCAGGCGGCGGCTATGCGCAGGTAGTGCCCATGGCGGATATCAATCTGCATTTTACGGGCGATCTGCACGCCATTACGGCGGCAAACAATCTGCTTTGCGCCATGATCGATAATCATATTTTCCGCGGTAACGTATTGCGGATCAAAGACGTCTACTTTAAGCGTTGCATGGATATGAACGACCGCGCTTTGCGGGATATAACGATTTCTTCGGAAGCCGGCAACATGAAGGGTTGCACTTCCTACACCCGTAAGGAAGGCTTCGATATCACCGCCGCTTCGGAAATCATGGCTATTTTGTGCCTTTCCAAGGATCTTTCCGATCTGAAAGAGCGTATCGGCAATATCATCATCGGCGTCAACGAGGACGGCGACTACGTGTACGCCCGTCAGCTGAATGCGCAGGGAGCCATGTGCGCCCTTTTGAAGGATGCGATCCATCCCAATCTGGTACAGACGCTGGAAGGCACGCCGGCAATCATTCACGGCGGCCCGTTTGCCAACATTGCGCACGGCTGTAACTCCATTCGCGCAACGTATGCCGCCATGGCACTCTCCGACTATACCGTAACGGAAGCCGGGTTCGGTGCGGACCTCGGTGCGGAAAAGTTTCTGGATACCAAATGCCGCGTAGCGGGCATCGAACCTTCCGCCATCGTCATCGTGGCAACCGTCAAGGCGTTGAAGTTGCACGGCGGTGCGGATAAGACCACGCTTTCGCAGGAAAACCTCGAAGCTTTGGAAAAGGGATTGCCCAACCTCATCAAACATATCGAAAATATCCGCACTATCTATCAAAAGCCCGTCGTCGTGGCAATGAACCACTTCTTTACCGATACGCAGGCGGAAATCGACCTCGTTATGAATGCGGTCAAGGCGCAGGGCGCAAAGGTCGTATTTACGGACGTATTCTTAAAGGGCGGCGAAGGCGGCAAGGAACTGGCGCAGGAAGTGCTTGCTGCGTGCGAAGAACCTTCCGTTTTGCACTATTCCTACGATTTGAACGACGATATCGTTACCAAAATCAACGACGTAGCCCAAAAGGTATACGGCGCAGATGGTGCGGATTTTTCCGAACTGGCTTTGAAGAAGATTGCGGAAATCGAAGGGAAAGGCTTCCGCGGTCAGCCGGTCATCATTGCGAAGACGCAGTATTCCCTTTCGGATAACGCTGCGCTGTTGGCTCGGCCTACGGGGTTCCGTATCTTCGTGCGGGACATCGTGTTCAAGGGCGGCGCAGGCTTCGTGGTTGCGATAGCCGGTTCCATCATGCTCATGCCCGGGCTCGGCAAAGTGCCTGCCGCAGAACATATCGATATAGACGGCAACGGAAAAATTACGGGACTTTCTTAATTTATCAATTACCTGTTTTATAAGGAGATGGCAGATATGGAAGAAGCTTCCAATTTTATAGAGCAGATCATCAACGAGGAACTGGAATCGGGCAAGTTTGCTTCCCGTGGCAACGAAATTTGTACTCGTTTCCCGCCGGAACCCAACGGATATCTGCACATCGGGCACGCTAAGTCCCTTTGCATCAATTTCGGAATCAAGGAAAAGTATCACGGCAAATGCAATTTGCGTATGGACGATACCAACCCCTCCAAGGAAACGATGGAGTACGTACAATCCATTATGGATTCCCTGCAATGGCTCGGCTTTACATGGGACAATCTGTTTTTTGCTTCCGATTATTACGATAAAATTTACGAGTGTGCGGAAAAGCTCATTCTGGACGGCAACGCATACGTTTGCGACCTCTCCGCAGAAGAGATCAGCGCAACCCGAGGCACGCTGACGGAACCCGGCAAGGAAAGCCCCTACCGCAACCGCAGTGTGGAAGAAAATCTGGCGCTGTTTAGGGATATGCGTGCCGGTAAGTTTGCCGACGGGGAAAAGGTGCTCCGTGCCAAAATCGATATGGCTTCGCCGAACATCAATATGCGGGACCCCGTCATTTACCGTGTGGCGCACGTTTCCCATTACCGCACGGGGGATAAGTGGTGTATTTATCCCATGTACGACTTTGCACATCCCATTTCCGACGCAATCGAGGGCATTACGCACTCTATCTGCACTCTGGAATTCGAGGATCATCGCCCCTTATACGATTGGGTCGTCCGCAAATGCGGCTTTGCGGAGCCGTTGCCCCGTCAGATAGAGTTTGCAAGACTCAACGTAACCAATACGGTTATGTCCAAGCGTTATTTAAAGCGCCTTGTGGACGAAGGCAAAGTGCACGGTTGGGACGATCCGAGAATGCCGACTTTGGCAGGGTTGAAGAACCGCGGCGTGCCGCCCATGGCGATTCGGGATTTCTGTACCAGAATCGGCGTGGCGAAAGCCAATTCCGAATGCGAGCTTTCCTACTTTGACGCCTGCGTTCGGGATTATCTCAACGCGCATGCGGAACGTGCCATGGCGGTGCTCAATCCCTTAAAGGTAACGATTTCCAATTATGAGGGAGCGGGAGAGGATGCCGTCATCAATCGCAATCCCACCGATCCCGATGCAGGAACGAGAAATATTGCCTTTGGCAAGCATCTCTATATCGACAGCGACGACTTTGCGCTTGTTCCTCCGCCCAAGTACAAGCGTTTGGTCAAGGGCGGCGTGGTCAGACTCAACGGTGCGTATATCATTCGTTGCGACGACGTCGTTTTAGACGAAGCGGGAAAGGTAGTAGAACTCATCTGCTCGTACATTCCCGAATCGAGGAGCGGCAACGATAAGAGCGGCGTCAAGGCAAAGGGAACGATTCATTGGGTCAATGCGGATACCTGCGTAGATGCGGTCATCAAGCAGTACCAGCCGCTTCTGCGGGATGCGGACTATCCCGGTCAGGATTTCGGCGAGCGCATGAATTACGACAGCGAAAAGATTCTGTACGGCAAGGCGGAACCCTACCTTGCGGAAGTAGCGGAAGGGTCTTCTTTCCAGCTCATGCGCGTAGGATATTATAAGACTTGCAGGGACGAAGGCAAGCTCTGCCTTTCCGAAATCGTTTCCCTGAAAGATAATTTCAATAACAAAAAGTAAAAACAAAAAACAATCTCCGAAAGCTTTCAGACTTTCGGAGATATTTTTTGTATACAAAATACTGCGTAGCGATATTTCGCAAGAAAACCATGCGATGGTGATACGCACGTGGATGATGATTCTGTTATGACTGTTGCCGAGGCAAGCCGACTTATTTTTGCAGAATACGTATATTGTCGGCTGTGCATTGTTTGGTAAAACCGTCGTCAAGATATTGTTCGTATTCCGTGCCGTCGCCAAGTAACGTTACGTCGGAAAGGTCGAGCTCGGCCGTGTTTTTTCCGCCTTTGCCAACGGGGACGAGTTTACCTTTCCGAATAAAGAATACGATTTCGTCAATCGGAACGGTGATTTCCATAATGCCCTCGGAAACAGGCTGACAATGGAATGAGCCGTCGTATCTGACCATAGTCATCTCTTCGGGAATATAGACGTTGCGGGTCGTCTTACCTTTTTCGAGAATGGGAGTCATCATAACGGAATCCCCGACCAGTAGCTGGTCTTCAACGTGATTTGCTTTTTCTCCATACGCAAAGGAGAGCGGTCGGAAGAGCATATCTCTGCGCAGTGCGCATTTGACGTATTCGGAGTAGAGATAGGGGAGAATGCGATAACGGAAATCAATGACTTGCTTAAATTGTTGTACGTTGGTAAAACGGTAACATTCCTGCCGTTTGGTGAAAATCATGGAAGGATTGCGCATGAGTGGCGTAAATGCTGAAACCGCAAGCCAACGAATAAGCAGTTCTC
>CAMAGA010000033.1 GCA_945833955.1 uncultured Clostridia bacterium | reverse complement strand
AATGCGCCCAAAATGTTACGCTTTTCTCTTTTTGTACGCTTGCTTTTCAAAGCTCGGTTTGTTATAATGGAATATATCCGTGGAAGACACGAAAGTTTTTTCGGCCTTACCGATGCAAACGGATAAATCTAATTTTTTTCTACGGGTATCCTTTGCGAACCCGATGGAGGTTTTATCATGAAAGATGCAAAGAAGCTTTTCTCTGCACGTAACGTTGCCTATTTAGGCATTCTGGTCGCATTGACGCTGGTCATGCAAATCTGGGGCGGTATGATTTCGATCGGTCCCGTGCAACTGAACTTTTCGCTCATTCCCATCGTTCTGGGCGCAGTGCTGCTCGGTCCGGTGGCAGGCGGCATTTTGGGATTCGTCTGCGGAGCGGTCATCACGGTACAGGTCATCATGGGGTTGGCTCCCTTTTACGTCATCATCTGGGAATACAGTCCCGTGGTTGCCGTACTTACCTGTATCTTAAAGACGACGGTTGCCGGTTTCGTTTCCGGTCTCGTATACCGCGTGATCGCCAAAAAGAACACGCTCGTTGCCATGTTCGTGGCTTCCGGTATCGTGCCGGTTTTAAATACGGGGTTGTTTATTCTCGGTTGCCTTTGCATGAGTAACGCCATTTCCGTTTTTCAGAGCGGAATCGCAGAAATGGCAGGCATGGATATTATGATGTTCATCCTCGTCGGCTTGGTAACGTATAATTTCTTTCTGGAATTTGCAATCAACCTGCTGGTTGCGCCGGCGCTTTCGACTGTAGTACGGATCGTGGAAAAGAACGTGCTGAAAAAGCGTGTAACGGAAGCCGTCCTGAACGACGAGGAAGAAGCCGAAGAAGCGAAAGAAGAAAGCGCACAGGTTGCGGAAAAACTGCAGGAATAAAAATAAAATCAATCGAGGGAAAGCAGAATGATTATTTGTATAGATATCGGAAACACCAACATCAAGTACGCCATTTATGAAGGGAGCGTTTTAAGAATCAGCTTCCGCGTGGCTACGGATCCCAAACGCACTTCCGACGAGTACGGTTCGCAGTTGATCAGTATGCTCGCCGTGAAGAATATCAAGACTTCGGATATCGTAGGCGGTATCATGTCTTCGGTAGTGCCTTCCCTCGATTATACCATTGAGCATATGTGCAAGGATTACCTCTCCGTTTCCCCCATGCACCTTGCGCCGGGCATGAAGACGGGGCATAATCTGCGCGCGGATAACCCCCGGGAAGTCGGTGCGGATCGTATCGTAAACAACGTATCTGCCATCAACAAATACGGGGAAGGCAAGCCCATGATCGTTATAGACTTCGGCACGGCGACTACCTTTAACATCATCAACGAAAGGTATGAGTTTATCGGCGGCGTGATTGCGCCGGGGATCAAGGGGTCGTTGGATTCGCTCGTGAACGGAACGGCGAAGTTGCCGAGAGTGGAAATCGAAAAGCCCGCAAGTGTTATCGCTACCAACACGGTTACGAATATGCAGGCAGGCATCGTTTTCGGCTTTGCAGGGCTTGTGGAATATATCGTCAAGAAAATCAAAAAAGAATTAAAGAGAACGGACGTCAAGACGATTGCAACGGGCGGTTTTTCCGAGATCATCGCAGGGGAGATTTCCTGCATAGACGTAGTGGATAAGTTGCTCACGCTGGAAGGCTTGCGTTACCTCTATTATCTCAATTGCCCGGAGGGACAGTAATATGAAAAGAGTCGGTATTGCCATACTCGGTCTGGGTGTGGTCGGCGGCGGCACGTATGAAATATTGACGCGCAACCGAGAATTTTACCAAAAAACGCAAAACGTAGATATTACGGTGGAAAGCGTTTTGGAATTGCGTCGGGAACGGGCTTTGTCGCTCGGCATACCCGAAGAGAACATTGCCGGCAGTATCGAAGAAGTGCTTGCCAACCCCAACGTGGATATCGTAGTGGAAGTGATGGGCGGCGTGGAGGCGGCTCGTAACTTTGTTACGCTGGCTTTAAAGAGCGGTAAAAGCGTGGTTACGTCCAATAAGGAGTTGCTTTCCAAGTACTGGCATGAACTGGAACGGCTTGCCCGTCAGCGCAGCGTGGGTTTATACTATGAAGCGAGTTGCGTGGGCGGCGTTCCCATTATCCGCACGCTTTTGGACGGCTTACAGGCAAACCGCATTGAAAAGATGACGGGTATCATCAACGGAACGACGAACTATATCCTGACCAGAATGACGGAGGATAACGCCGACTATGCAAACGCATTAAAGGAAGCGCAACGGCTCGGCTATGCGGAGGCAAATCCCGAAGCGGACGTGGAAGGGTTCGATGCGGCGTATAAACTCTCCATTTTATCCAGTTTGGCTTTCCATACCAAAGTGCCTTTTCAAAAGATTTATCGGGAAGGCATCAGTGGCATACAGGCGGCGGATATCCGCCACGGCAAGGAGCTTGGCTACGTATTGAAACTGCTTGCCATCGGCACCAATTCGCAGGAAGGCGTGGAAGTGCGGGTACATCCTGCCTTTATCAAGGCGGACCATCCGCTCGCTGCCGTCAATAACAGTTTTAACGCCGTGCTCGTGCATGGCGACTCCGTAGGCGATATCATGCTGTACGGTCGGGGCGCAGGCGCGGAACCGACGGGCAGTGCCATCGTGAGCGATATTTTATTTGCGGCAACGCATTCGGACGTGCAGTATTCTACGTTTAAAAATACCGCCTCTGCGGAAAAGGACGTGCGCTTTATTACCGATTTCAAGAGTGCGTATTACATTCGGCTGAACGCGGTGGATGAAGCGGGCACGCTTGCCAAAATTACGGGCATATTCTCCAAAAACGGCATTTCCATCGTGGAGCTTACGCAAAAGGGCTCCTGCGTCGAGGGCAGAGTTCCCTTGGTAATCGTTACGCACGAAACGAGAGAGCAGAGCATCAAAAATACCGTTGCCAAAATCCGTGCGGCAGGTACGCTCGGTACGGTAGAAGCCGTCATTCGGGTCGTTATGGGTTAGAACGATGTTTGGCGAAATACGAATCAATGCCTACGTGCAGACCTACTCGGCTCTGCATCAGGCGGAAAGATTAAAAACGGAACTGGAAAAACTCGGCGTGGACGTTCGGGTGCGGCGCAATGCGCCCGTGCCCGTTTCCGCCGACGGCAAAATCGACTACGACGAAAAAACGGATTTTATTCTGTATCTGGATAAAGATAAAGCCATTTCCCGCGCGTTGGAAAAGGCAGGGGTCAGGCTCTTCAATTCGGCGCAGTCCGTAGAGCTTTGCGATGACAAAATGCTCACTTACCTCGCGCTTTCGGGGCAGGGGATCCGAATGCCCCGTACCGTTATGGCGCCGCTTTGCTATACGGCGGAAGCAGAGCCTTCGGCAGAATTCGTAAAGACGGTGGAAGCCCTCGGTTATCCCCTCGTGGCAAAGGAATGCTACGGCTCTTTGGGTAAAGGCGTCTACCTCGTGCACGACCGTGCCCAGTTGCTGCAAACGGAAAAGAACTTGCGCTTTTGCGCACATCTGTATCAGGAATATATAGCGGAAAGTTCGGGCAGGGATATGCGCATCATCGTCATCGGCGGCAAAACAGTGGGCGCAATGATTCGCCGAAGCGATTCGGACTTCCGCTCCAATATCGGCGCAGGCGGAAAGGGAACGGCTGTAGTTGCGCCTTTGGCATTTGCCGATATGGCCGAACGGGCGGCAAAGATTCTCGGGCTCGATTATTGCGGCGTAGACGTGTTGTTCGCAAAGGACGGACCCGTGCTTTGCGAAGTCAATTCCAACGCCTTTTTTGAATCCATGGAAAGAGTTTCCGGGGTAAACGTGGCGGAACTATATGCAAAGCATATCGTAAAAACGTTGCGTCGGGATGCGGAGGAAAAGCATGAAAACTGACAACGAGGAAAAACGAAATTCGGAAAAACAAAAGGATGCGGAAGCGCAAAAAAAGATTTCCATTCCGCAGATCTTTCACGTGGCGGAAGACTTCCGTAACTGGATTCGTTGTATAATGGACAACAAGGATGCCATCTTGCGCAAGCTGAGGATCATCAACCTCACGGTTTCCCTGTTTATGGTCGTTGTTTTTTCCTTGTTCGCCATTATATCGCTCTGGAACCGATACATGGAGGTTTTCCCGTTTACGGTACTGATAGCGGTAACGGTGGTGTATGCGGCAATCGTCATTGCCCGAATCGTGATTACGTCCATATTAAAGACGAAACGAAGCAGAGAGCATAAAATCGGACTCAAACGAGCCGATCACATTTTGCGCATTATTTTTAAATTCGTCGGGTTGGGGATTGCCGTTACGGCATTCGTCCTGATTGCCCAAAACGGATTTACGGATAAAAGCACGGGTTACATAATTTCTTCCTTCGTATTGATGTTCTTTTCCGTCATTTCCATTCTGTTGACGCTCGGTTCTGCCATCATCCGATTCCTGTGGCGGTTTACGTTCAGCGGTATAGCTTGGACGGAAAAACCGAAAAAGTACGGCGAATGGTTGGACGTTTGGGTAAAGGAATTGAATGAAAAAAATCGCAATGCGGGGTTTTGGAAGCGGATTGCCGGAAATGCGCGCATACGCAATATCCGGAGAAAAACGCAGGAAATTGATTTAGCTTTGGGTGATTGCAATTTAAAAGAATTAAGTCGGGATAAAGTGGACGCCTTTTTACAGGAAATTCCGGAAAAAGACAGGAAGTTCACCTATCAGATTATTGAAGATTCTATCGTTGCCGCCGTGGAAGCGCACCATATAGAGAAAAATCCATTGACGGAAGAGACGGTGGAAACGGTTGAGTCGCCTCGTAAGAAACGTCGTTTTTGGAAAAAGAGAGGCGAGACGGATGAAACGATGTCCTGAGTGCGGTAAAAGAATGGAAGGATCAAAGTGTCCCCGTTGCGGCGCGGGCACCGAAAATGCCGGTATACGTTTTTTAAAAGCGTTTACCAAAAAGAGCGTGCGGTACGTAGGCTATATCGGGGCGGGTCTGGTCTTTCTTTTCGACATCCTTTTGTTTTTTGGCTGTTTTGTCAATAGCGAATGTTTTTACTATACGACTTATGCGCAGTTTTACGGTTGGGAATCGCTCCTTTTCCATGGTACTATGTGGCAATATCTGCCGCAAGTTGCCGCCGTCTATAACGTATTGCTGTTTTTGCTCTTTTTACATACGCTCGTCTGCGTCGTTTGTCTGATGCGGCGGAAGTCCCCGACGATTGCCGTCAATATTACGGCAGGGCTTTCCTTTATCGTAAGCGTCGTGCTCGTATGTATGTACGGGAGCTTCCGTTCGGAGCTTTTGGGTACGCCCGACTTCCATTATGCGGAAGGATCTTGCACGACGTATACGGTATTGGCGATGATTTTGCAACTGTTGGCAACGGCGTTCACCGTAACGATGACCGTTCTCGGCAGAGACGACTTGCCGTTCATCCTCTTTGCAAGAACGATTCCCTCGGAGCGTGGAAGCAGGGGAAACAGGGGAAATCAGGGAAGCAGAGGAAGCAGGGAATACGGGGGAAGGAATGCGGAAAAACGTTCTGCCCGTTCCTATCGCTCCGATGCAGGGGTTCCTGCCGAAAGAGCTTCTTATAGGCGCAGAGCCGATACGGTTTCCGACAAAGGTAGGGGAGAGAGTTCTTCCAACGGCAGAAAGAAGAGAAGTTACCGTAAATAATCCTTGTAAGATTGAAATAAACCGCTTTCGTATTGAAGTGAACCCCCAAAAATTGGGTAAAAAATTCAATTTTAATCTTGTGAATGAGTTTGGTATTGTATAGGGCTCCTTCCTTTTGGTTTGAGAGATATTCTCTTATGATTGTAGCACTCTATACAAGAACGTGTACAACTGACTACTTTTTTGAAGGTTTTTTATTTTTATCGAAGAAACGAGAAAGCGGTGGACGATTTGTCCACCGCAGTATTTTTGTTTTCAGTCTGTTCGTGTTTTTTCGCATAGCAGGCTTTTATTTACCTTTCATTATTCTCTATCAACAAAATTGCATAATCATTATATCCTAACCCACGAAAAAAATCAATACCTGAAGACGGCTGTTCAAGCGGTTTTCAGGCGGCATTTGGGATTGGTTAAGAAACCAGACTTTCTAAAAAGGCTTTTATGCGGGGGTAGCGGATCTGCCGATAGTCGCCTATATAAGTCGAGCAGGATAAATTTTCGGCTACGTCTGCCTGCACGGAGCGGACGAGCGAGGGATCGCCCGTCAATACGTTGAGTTCGTCCAGATGAAAGAAGGATTGTTTTGCCATATTGCAGGAACCGAAGCATACGGCGTCGTCTGCAAGGAGCAATTTGGTGTGCAGCATCCGCGGCGAAAAATAGAGGCGGATGCGATTTTTGGAAAGTTTCAGTAGTTTTCGGACGGAGCGTTTGTTGCTTGCGTCCTGAAAATTTGCCGATCCGGAAATTAAAATGGTAACCTGTACGCCTCGGTTGACGGCTTGCAACAACGGCTTTTGTATGCTCTTTATGTAGGAAAAGTACGCCATAACGATGGTCAGTTCTCTTTTGCTTTCTTTGATGAGTTGAACGTAATTGCGTTCTATTTCAAAGTAGCGGTGCGGCTTTTTCATGTTGACGAGAAAGACGGGATCCGCAAGCGCATTGATTTTTTCTTTTCGCTTTTGTCGGAAAGCGGAAACGTAGTCTTTGCCTTCTATTTTGACCATGTAGTCCCGATATTCTACGCCTCTTGCGTCCGCTCCGTTTTCCTTGTCTTCGATGTTGATTCCGCCGAAGATAAGAATTTCGTCGTCAAAGACGTAAAATTTGGAGTGGTCGTTAGTCTTTACGTCGTTCTGAATGCGGATATTGGGGTGTGCAAACAGACGAGCGGCTATATCGGAATGCGCCGTGCCCGTTGTATGCTGTTTTACGCCGCCCCAGGTAAGGAGCTTTACTTCCAGCTTTTCCCAGGCGGAAAGGCGTGGATGAAAGAGGGATTTCTGAGATTCCTCGGAATATTCAAAGAGTGCGCCTATGCGATCCACGCAAATTTCGCACTGCACGCCTCGTTCGGCGGCGGCAAGCACGGCTTTTGCGATGCGGCAACCGATTGCATCGTCCCGCCATATAAACATATGGATATGAATGCTTGTAGTTGCCTGCTCTATGCAATGCAGAATATCGGAAAATGCGGCTGCGCCGTTTGTAAAAAGTTCCATAAAAAATACTCCCGTATACGGCATATCGGCGACAGGTTTGTCGCCGATATGGGATATTGCGATGATAATGGATTATATGCGGTTTATAACTCGATGATGACTGCGGGTACGACTCCGACAAACGTCTTGTTTGCAAGATATTTGGTAGTTTGGTCGAATGGCGGCCGAGAAGTGACGCACGTAACGTAGTTTTTGCCGTCCGCTCCTTTTTCGATTCCGTCACGTAACCAGTACGGACAATAATTGTCGCCGTAACCTTGCAAAACTTCCTTATATGCACCCAGGCAGAAGGGATACTTGTAAAGCCCGAACGGTTTGGGATTGTTTATGCTTATTTCATCCAAACTCGGCAAAAAGATTTTATCGCCGAAGCAGTCATCGTTGCCCTGTAAAATCGCCTGTTGCGCGGGGGTAAACAATTCGTTTATCCACGTATTGATCAGCCAATTGCGAATCCAACTGTTTTCGTAAGTCAGCTCGCCTTCGTCCGACTCGGCGAAGCGTTGACTGATCCAGATTTCCTTGCTGACAAGATAGGCTTTGCCGTTCTGCTCTCTGACTATCTGCCACATTGCAGTGCGCTGTTCAAACCAATAGGTACCCGACCAATAACGACTGCTCGTCGTTTGCGTGTTGTCGTTGTCCTTCCGGGACTCTTTGATATACACGCCGCGGTAATTCAGACCGTTGTATTCGACGTCGCAATAATAGGTGGTTGCGTTTTCGCCGCTGTCGCCGTTGCCGAAGTCGAACGGGATCCAGTTTGGGCAATCCGGTAAATACGGGCTGCCCACTATTTCCATCAGCGCATTTTCAATATTGCCGTCACGCACCTGTTCGCAATAGGTCTTGCCCATTTTTATGTATGCGCCGTTGGGGTTTGCCACGCCGTTGGCGTTTACACGAACGTAGGTCTGCGTTTTTCCGCACATAGTGCAAACTCCGTCCTGATAGTTATGGTCTGTAATCGGGATTTCTTCGGCTTTGGTCTTTCCGCAAGCGCAGGAAAGCTTCTTTTCGCCCGTGTGCTCGCAGGTGGCCTCCGTCAGGATTTCTTCCTCTACAAACGTGTGCGCCACGGTTTCCGTATAATCGCCGTATTTGCACTTTTCCGTGTGTGTTTCATCGGTTATTTCCGAGTATTGCACGTCGTGCTCGGTAAAGTTTGCCGCAAATCTGATATCTTCCGTACCGACGGTAAACTTATATACGGGTTCTCGAGAAAGTACTTTGTCCTCGCCCCAATAAACAAAATGATGCCCGAGGGTTGCAATCGCTTCTACGGTGATTTCCTCGCCCTCGGTGTGCGTGGTTTTGTAGCTTGCCGCATTTTCATACAGCGTTCCGTTTACTTTCAGCATACCGTATCTCGCCAAAGGAAGAATGTTGATGCTTACTTGTACTTGCTTCTTGTCGGATTTCTTCTTTGCGATAATAAAGGGGGAGAAGCTGTCCGTTTCAAACACGAGTTTCCCATCCGTAAGCTGCGGTTCAATCGTTTCTACCGAACCGCCGTCCTTTACGTGGAAGACCGTATACGCATTCTGCGCATCCGCCCCGACTACGGGAACGCTGACCTGCGCCTTGCCGGAAGGCTGTTCCTTTACGCCGCCTTTAAAAACGCCGATATCGTATACCAGTACGGCAGAGTCCTTGTCGTACTCCCGATCGGCAATTTTAGC
The DNA here is from genome assembly GCA_945833955.1 of uncultured Clostridia bacterium. GTDB lineage: Bacteria > Bacillota > Clostridia > Christensenellales > Borkfalkiaceae > CAMAGA01. Next base: position 3,464 of record CAMAGA010000033.1, on the reverse strand, counting down.
AATTACCGCCGCCTTGTCTGCACCCTCTACGAGTCGGACGACGAGTTGCGATCCGCTTGTAAAAGTGCCGGATACGCCAATGCCGCTGTCGTCCGTAAGGTGGAGAGTTTCCTTGTCGCCCGTATCGCTGCTGTTCGGGTTGCCGCACGCGCAAAGAGCCGAGCAGAATACGAGTACGATCGCCATAATAGTTGCATAGATAGATCTTTTATACTTACTCATCATAAGCCTCCTTTAAAAATACCTTGTTGAGGTTACTTTCTATTGAATCTTATCAATTTTCAATACTTGCCGGGAGATCCGACGTTACCGACTCGGCACAGAAGTCATCAATAATAAGCAAAAGCAAACGTCCTATTATATCCGGGGAACGGTACCGCATCGGCAAAACTCCTGCGCAAGAAAAGAAATTTATACCTTTATTATATTATAACAGAAATTTCCTGCAAATGCAAGTATTACCGCTATTGCATCGATACGGATTTTCCCTTTTAATCAAGTCCGTTTGCTTTGCGGCTATCACCGAACGGAAAAAATCCGTCGGGCACGAAGCAAACGCCGAGCGTTCAACCGCATTTCGGATAATTTTTAAAAGGGCGTACGTGGCGGAGGAGTGGACAGGATTTACGGGGAGCAAGACTTAGCGCAGGGCGTTTATAAAAATGCAAAAACAAAAGTCGAACTTTTCATATTCGGAAAAGTTCGACTTTGTTACGGTTTGGTGACCCCAACGGGATTCGAACCCATAGGACCACCGTGAAAGGGTGGGGTCTTAACCTTTGGACAATGGGGCCACGTAATAAAGATGCAGTTTTAAAAAAAAGAAGTATCTACTTCCCCGAAAGAATCGGGGAAGTAAATTGTGGTGACCCCAACGGGATTCGAACCCATAGGACCACCGTGAAAGGGTGGGGTCTTAACCTTTGGACAATGGGGCCACAAAAAATACCGAAAAGGTATTTTCTTCTTTGGTAGCGATGAGTGGAGTCGAACCGCTGACCTATCGGGTATGAACCGATCGCTCTAACCAACTAAGCTACATCGCCATGAATTTTTTTTGGTTGCGGGGGCAGGACTCGAACCTGCGATCTTCGGATTATGAGCCCGACGAGATACCGACTTCTCCACCCCGCGATATTGCCGTTCCGTTTGAACGCTATTGTATTTTATTATAATAGAAAAAATAAGTCAAGCGTTTTTCAGCAGTTTTTTTAAATTTTTTCAGAAAATTTTTTTTCTTTTTTCCGTTCCCCCCAAGTATTCTTTTTTTGGAAAATTTATAAAAAATCATTTTCGTTCGATTGATATTTTTTATCTTTTATTGTATAATCGTAAGTAGAGGAAGAAATTCTTTTCGGAAAAGGGGGCGAACGATGAATCCTTGTGTTTCCTTTATGCAAAACAAAAGAGTTTGCGTTGCGCTTTCCGGCGGGCAGGATTCCATGGCGTTGCTCTTCTGGCTGCTTTCGCATCGGGAAGAACTGGGCATAACGCTTTCCGCCGTGCATTGCGAACACGGTTTACGGGGGGAAGCCTCTTTAAAGGATGCGGAGTTCGTCCGTCGGTATTGCGATGCGCACGGTATACCGCTCTACTTATATAGCGCAGATTGCGGATTATTGGCGGAAAAAGAAAAGTGCAGCGTGGAGACGGCGGCAAGAAATTTCCGATATCGGGCATTTGCGGAAGTGCTGCAAGATCAAAAAGCCGACTGTATTGCCCTGGCGCATCACGCAAACGACAATGCGGAGACGGTTTTAATCAATCTTTGCAGGGGTGCTTCCCTGACGGGCGCAAGCGGAATCCCTTCCTTGCGGGAGCGATTCGTAAGGCCGCTCCTTTCCGTTCCCAAGTCGGAAATCGTATCCTACGTGGCGGAAAACGACGTTCCGTACGTGCAGGACGATACGAATTTCTGTACCGATTACACGCGCAATCACTTCCGCTGGAACGTAATTCCGGAAATGGAAAAAATATTCCCCGAAGCCGTGCGGAGTATATCCCGATTTTCCGAAGCGGCGCGGGAAGACGATGCATTTTTATATTCCCTTGCGGAAAAGTGCGTCGTAAGCGAGGGGAATGCATTGCAGATTCTCCGCACTACGCAAAAGCCGCTCTTTCGCCGCGCCTCTATCATCGCCTTCAAAAAGCTGAGCCTTGCGCAGGATTACGCTCTGGTGCATCTGGACGCCCTGTACGCATTGCAAAATGCGGAAAACGGCAAGCGGCTGGATTTGCCTTGCGATATTGTCGCCTTTCAGGAATACGGCAAGATCGTACTCCAAAAGAGAGAGGGAAAGGAAGAAACGGAATATCCTTTTACCGATCTGTATCACGGGGTGCGTATAGGCGATTGTTTTATACAAGCCGTAAAGGCCGAAAAGATCGAACGGGGCGTATTGGATTTTACAAAATTACCGCCCGATACCGTCGTTCGCACCCGCCGCACAGGGGATACGTTTTTACGCTTCGGCGGATTCCGCAAGAGCCTGAGCGATTATTTGACGGATCAAAAAATTCCGCTCCGCAAAAGAGACGCAATTCCGCTTCTTTGCAGCGGAAAGGAAGTTCTGGTAGTTTGCGGTATGGAAATATCCGAAACCGTCCGCGCGGACGGAAAGATAGGCGAGCCCGCTTGCGGACAGATTTATAAAATTGTAAAAAATAAAAATATAGGATAGTAAGGAGAACGAAAGAAAATGGTTTCCGATAAACAGAGTACGCAGTATACGGTGGACCCGGATTGCGAAAGAATTTTAATCACGCCCGAAGAAATTGCGGAGAGGGTAAAAGCAGTGGCGGCGCAGATTTCTGCCGATTATGCAGGCAAACACCCCATTTTAGTGTGCATTTTAAAGGGCAGCACCATCTTTTACGCCGATCTGGCAAGGGCGCTTTCCATTCACGTGGCATTTGACTTTATGGCGGTGTCTTCCTACGGGGCGGGTACGACTTCTTCCGGACAGCTCAAAATCAAAAAAGATCTGGATTGCAACATCACGGGGCGGGACGTCATCATCGTAGAAGATATTATGGATTCCGGCAATACGCTGATGAATTTAAAAAAGCTTTTAACGAAGCGTTCCCCGTCCTCTTTAAAAATCGTTACCCTGTTGGATAAGTTCGAGCGTCGGCAATGCCCGATTTCCCCGGATTATAAGTGCTTCGATATAGAAGACGAATTCGTTATCGGGTACGGGCTGGACTACGCGGAACATTATCGGAATCTCCCTTACGTGGGCGTATGCAAGCGCAGCGTTTATGAAAAATAAAAATTATTTTATAAAAAAACGGTGTCCTCTTTTGGAAGACCCCGTTTTATTTTGCCCGTTTTTATCTGATAAAGTCTATTGAAAAGTTTTTTTGACTGAATTTTAAAATTTTTTCGATGTTATTCGACTGAATTTTACAATAAAAAATAAAATAATTGTAAAAAATATATTCAAAAGGCTTTACATTTGTAA
>CAMAGA010000032.1 GCA_945833955.1 uncultured Clostridia bacterium | reverse complement strand
AAAAACGGATTTTGCGTTGCGGCTCTGGCGCACCGAATCGTACGAACCGAGCAGGAAGGAGCGAAGCACCGCATCCCCCCGATTGTTCCAGTAATACTCCACGAGTTCGTGAAAGTCCTCCGAATCCTTGTCCGCATACAGCTCTTCCATCACGACGTCTGCGGCATCGTTTTTCAGTTCCAGCATTTCGGGCGAACTGCTGTCGCAGAGGGCAAAGGCAGGGTCTATGCCCAGCTGAAAAAAGTAACGGCGCACGAGGTGCAAGCAGAATGCGTCTATGGTGGTAATTTCCGCCAGCGGCAGACGGGCAAGTTTAGCGGAAAGCTTTGCCGCATTCGCTTCGTCCGCATTGACGGCGGCAATCAGCTTTTCCCGCAGTTTGGTGCGCATATTTTCCGCCGCCTTTCTCGTAAAGGTTACGGCGAGCAGTTCCTCCGGCTCCACGTCGCCTTTTAAGAGCGATATCATCTTCTGGATCATCATCGTCGTTTTGCCGCTGCCTGCCGACGCGCTGACGATCGTCCTGCCCTCCGCTTCCAACACGGAAATCTGCTCTTCCGTCAGGCGCAATTCCTTATTTTCACTCTCCGCCATTTTCCTCTTCCTCCTCGTCTTTGCTTACTTGTTCCGCCATACGCACTACGTCTGCTATATCCTTGCAACTCACCTGCCCTTCTACCGTGCGGAGGCTTTCCCCTTCGTTACCGCACATCGTGCCGTATTTGCAATAATCGCAGGTGGAACCGCCGTCCGAAAAGGGCGTCGGTTCTATATATCCGTCGCAGATTTCCGCAATGCCCTGCCTCGAAGCGCACAGGGAGTAGCGGATGAAGTAACCGAAGTCCTCCCGATTCATGCGGCTTGCCGCTTCCACGGAGTTGCTTCGCACCTTCACTTCCGCACCGCTTGCCGTCAGCAGTTCGGGGTCGTCGTCCGCAAAGCCCTGTCGGAACCGACTCCTTGCCGTATCCGACTCGATCTGTTCGGAAATGCGCATATACTCCATGCCGGCAGGGCGTTTGCCCTCCGCCACGGCGTTCATATACAATTCGAGCTGCATCTTTCTGCCCGTATAGTACGCCTTGCAACCGGGCGTAACGTGCCCCGTTTTATAGTCCACGATGCGCACGGCTTCCTTAGCTTTTTCCTGCCAGCCGTCCACACGATCCACGATTCCGTACAGGCGCACGTCGTCCGTCAGGCGGATGGAAGGGTACGCCGCGTCTTCGCCGTCGCCGATGACGGCTTCCTTTTCCCGAATTTCAAACTTGCCCGTCAAAAGGCTTGCCCGCACCTTTTTACAGCAACCCACGGCTTCCCTTTTCAACCGCTCCGCCTTGTATCGGTCTGCCCCCGAACCGTTCGTAAGATAGGCGTACGGGGGTTTTGCCAACAGTTCGTCCGCACACGCTTCCGCCTTCTTTTCCAGCACGTCCTCTTCCTGCCGCATACAGTCGCTTGCGCCGTAGAGAACGGCGTGAATAAAGTTGCCCTCGTCGTTTGCCTGCACCGCCCTCGTTTTGCGCTCTTCCAGCTTTAATCCCCGTTCCGCATAATTGCCGTAGGGGCAGGCAAAGAATTTTTCCAGCATACTCGGGGAAACGTACACGACCTTTTCCTCCCCGACCTTTTTGCCGAGCAACAGCTCGCAGCCGCTTGCAATGTACTTCGCCCTTTCCTTGGGTTCCGTTTTCTCCTGCCAGACGGAATAGCGGCGGAACTCGTCCGAGCGGCTCCACTCGGTAAAGCGCACGGGCGTAGCGGAAAAGACTTTTCGGATATAGCGGAAGCCTTCCCCGGGAACGCTCTCCTGCCCGTCGTACACGGCGGGGCAGCTTGCATAGAGGGTATTTGCAAATCCCGCCAGATTGACGGCAAACACTTCCCTCGCCATGTCGTTTTCCTGACAGAGCGTGGGCTCTATGCACATACTCACCTTGTCTATCTTCTTTTTCAAAAACGCCAGATCCCGATCGGAAAGCAGCATCACGTCTTCCTTGACGGCAGGCACGGCGGAAGTCAATCCGAGCGCAAACAGCACGGGTGCGGCCCGTTTTGCCGTACCGCCGATATCCCCGATGAACACGGCGTCCAATTTTAAGGGAATGACGGAAATTTTGGAGGAAGCCGCCGCCGAAAGGAAGGCGTCCTTAAATTCCGAGAGCGCAATCTCCGCTTCGCCCATGTAGGACACGAACTCTTCGAGGATCTCGAAGAACCGCTCCGTTCCCTGCTCTATAAAGGACGACTCCTCCGTCATGCCGCCATCCGCATACTCCTTGGCAAGCAAAGCCATCGCACTCTTTAAATCGAGGTCGGCAATCAGCTGCTGAATGCGCTTGCAGTAGGCAAGGGGGGTTGCCTTTCCCGGCAGACTTTGCGCTATGCAAAGGATGCGTGCGTGCATTTCGGCAAAGGCTGCTTCGTAGCCTTCGGGAATGCTCTCTTCCTCTAATTTTGCCAGTGCGCCGCCCCGACGGTTGGCTGTCCGGAAGAGGTAGTTGGAATATACGTCCCGTTCGTCCGTATAAAAGCAGAAGTCCGAGACGAGCTTTTGCGTACTGCGGGGGGAAAACCCGTCCAGACAAGCCGCAAGGCAGGCGGCGACAAATCGGGTGAGGGGGTGTGCGGAAAGCTCCCGCTTTACGTCGCAGAAGTACGGGATATCGTACTCCCCGAAGAGCCGCTTGATTTCCGCATTGTAATGCCCTACGGACGGCACGAGCACGGCGATATCCTTATATCTGGCGCCCTCGGCAACGAGGCGGCGTATGGTTACGGCGGCAAATACGACTTCCTCTTCCTCGTCCGCACATTCCAGCATATGCACGTCGGGGCAAGGCGCGCCCTGCTTTGCGCCGAATACGGACGGGCGGAACATGGAGGAAAGCAACACGGAGGCTTCCTTTCCGCCCGAAAAGGCGAGGGAATGAATGCGGCAGTCTATCCTGACGCGGGTGGTACGCAAAGTTTCGTCAAAGTCCTCTTCGCATATCTTCAAAAAGCGGTTGAGCGCGCGGTTGGTATAAAAGCCGTCTTCCTGCGTACTGCCCACGAACACGCACCGCACCTTGCTTGCCAAAGCGCACACTGCCCGAATGCCCTCCGCCGACCGACGGCGCAAGGACGTATTGGCGCAGAAGATGACGTTTGCACCGTGCAGAAATTCGCTCTTTTCCGCCGCGGAGGCAAAGAGCGTCATATAGCTTTCGGCGTCTGCAAAATGGTTCTTTTGCAAAAAGTCCCGATAAGCAAGATAGATATAGTAGAGGTCGAACATTTTATCCAAAAGGAGCGTTCCCCCCTCCATGGCAAGTTTTTGCGGTGCGATATCCTCCGGTTCCACGCCCGAAGCTTCGAAGAGGGAGATGGTCTCGAATATCTTTTCGGCGGCAGTCAGCACGGAGTGCGCCCCGTTGAAGCAGCGCAGGTCTTCCTTATTTTCCGTCATGATCCGGGCAATGGCAAGCACGGAGCCCTCCTTGGAAATGAGGTGCAGATTTTCCGTGCGCTCGATGAATCGGCGAAAGGTGGTGATCTCCGTATCGAACACGACCCGCATTTCGCTCGCCACCGCGCGTTCCGCTTCCAGCGTGAGTTTATCCTCGCAGAAGATGACCGTCTTTTGCCCGTGCGTTTCCGCATAGCGGACGGCATTTTTTAAAAAGTCGATGCATTCGTCATAAGTCGGGGCAAGGTAAATATCCACCGGCTTTTCGGGTTTTTGCAAAAACCAATTCGTCATAGCTTCCTCCTTACGCATTTCTTTTTGCAGGAATACTGAATGATTATAACACAATCCATGCGCAAAAACACAATTTTTTTCATGCAACCCCATAAATTTTTTTTACAAAGTCAAAAATATATGGTATAATGGAAAAAGCAAATGCAAACATTCTTCGGAGATGAAATCATGAAAAAATCTTTTGGCTATATTGCGCTTCTGCTCGCCTGCCTGCTTTTATGCACCGCCTGCGGCGAAACGCCCGTTACCCTCACTGCCAACTGGCACGGCAACACCGGTACCACTACGGGCATCAGCAACACGTATGAAAAGCTCGTTTATTCCGTCACCTACGACGCTACGGACGTAAAAACGGAAACCAAGGGGTATTCTTTGGAATACCGGAACGGCGTATACACTACCGTTTTGCAGAACGATACCTACACCCGGGAAAACGGCAGCGTGGAACTCGTGTATAAACTGACGAGCACCTTTACGATAGACGGCAAAATCACCTGCGGCGAGGAAAGCCTCGACTTTTCCGACAGTTCCGAAAGCGAAGTGTACTTCCGCACCGTGGACAAGCAGCTCTTCCCCGTATACTCGCACAAGAAGATGCACACCACCACGCCGAAAGCCATGGCGGCTACGGAACTGAAAAACGTTTACGCCGTTTACGATTACGAGACCTTTGCCACCTACTCCGCCGACGGCACGAGCGTAGACCTCGTGTATAAGGCGAAGGAAAAACCCGAGGACGAAACGTACAAAATCGAAGAGACCAAAACGCTCGCCGTTCCGAGCGACGGCTATTCCTTCTTCGATAACGAGCAGCTCCTGTTTATGATGCGCGGCATGACCTTTACGGGCACTGCCAATCGGGTACACATCCTGAACGCATCCGCCCGTACCGTGCAGACGCTCATCCTTTCCAACACCTCGCAAAAGGTGGAAATGACGTTCAACGCCTTAAAAATCGGAGAAGGAGAAGCACAGCAGTACAAGATTGCAACGAATACCGTTACCGTACAGCTGGACGCAACGATGCGCGGACCCAATCAGACTTTTGCTTACGCCTGCCCCGTGGACGGCGCCGTAAACACCTATCGCAACGTTCTGCTCCATGCCGAAGTTCCCCTGTCCTATTCCTTGGGTAAATTCGTTTATTCCCTGACGGAAGCGCAGTTTACCAAATAAGGGAACGCACCCTGCCGATGCAAAACGGCACTCAAAAAAATTCGGATATCCCGATCGAAACGGATATTCCGAATCCTCTGACGCAACCAATCCCAAAAAGGGAGAAGCCGTAGTTTTACGGCTTCTCCCCTTTTTTACGCACCGTTTCCGCTCCGCAAAGCGTTACTTCCGCTTTTTCTTCCGCACCGCCAACACTACGCCCAAAGCTGCGCCGAGTACGACCAACGCTCCGCAAGCGATGAGTGCGTATGCCCACGGCGCAAGCCCCTCTTCCTTGGGAACGAAGCGGAACTTTTCGCCGCCCGTGTACTCGAACACGATATACGAACCGGACACGGTGAACGGGCGCGCTTCCTCGCCCACGTAGAGCGTACCCTGCGTGCTTTCCGCCCGATAGCGCACCGTAACGTTACCTGCGGTATACGGCTCCTCGCCCCGATAGAAGGCAAGGTACCGCCATTCGCCTTCCGACTCGCAGGAGACGGTCGTTTCCGCCGTAAAAATGCCTTCCACGAGTACGTTTTCCGCTTCCAGCGTGGTAAGCACGGGTCGGTACTGCGCATACACGAATATGCTCGAATGCACGTTCACCTGCGATTCCAGCGATACGAAGTACCGCCCCTTTTTGCCCGTATAGATCCATTCGCCGCTTTGGTAGGTTGCCCTTTGCAATTCGGGCGCTTCGGCAGTCTGCCCTGCCGCTATGCGCACCATGGCGAGCACGTCAAAGTTATCATAGCAGACGGAGTCGCCGTCGTATAAGTCGCCGTTGTCCTCGTTCCATTCCAGAAATACCACCGTGTATTCCGCCTTGGTATATTCCTCGGCAATCGCCGTAAAAGTACCTATGTTCTTTTCCGAAATCAACTGCCAGAGCAAATCATCCCCAAAGGCAGCGTTCTCTTCCCACTCTATCAAGGCACGGGGCACGGGGAAAGTCTTATGCGTGCTTCCGCTCATCCATTCTTCTTCGGAAAATCCGACAAGATACGGGGAGAGCGTGCCTTGCGAGGCAAGCTCGTCACCCGTCAGGCGATGGGCGGCAAAGGCGTACTTGGCGCCGTAATCCCGACCGCCGATGCCGCCGAGTTCGCCCACGTAATAGTTGCTTTCCACCGTACTTGAAACGGTATCCGTCTCTCTTTGGTAGGCGTCCGTTGCACCGAGCAGGGAACCGATGTTTTTTGCGCCGCTTTGCGCACGGATAGCCACGTTTGTATAACAGCCGCAAAGCGAATCGGAAAGTTCCCCGGCGATGCCGCCGATATAGTCCTTCCCCTGCAATACGGCGACGGAAGCGGAGTGCAGCACGGTTTCCGCAGAACCTGCAATGCCGCCCACGTAATTGCCGCCCGCAAACCCTGCGGCGGAAATGCGCCCTGCCGAAAACGTCCCGCAAAGCTTTGCGCCGTGCGCATAGCCTGCGATGCCGCCCGCATAATTGCCCGCCGTAACGGAAACATCCCCTACGCTTGCGCAGTTTTCCAAAGTAACCCTGCTCTCGTCCGTATACCCCAGCACGCCGCCGGCATAGGCATATGCCGAAACCTGCCCGAAGGACGCCGCATAGCAAACGGATTGCTTCCCCCGTACCCCGTCCGTAAAGTACAGGCGCAGGAACGTTGCAAAGTCCATGCCGCCCATATAGTTTTGCAGGTCTTCCAAATTTTCCGTAATTCTGCCGTAGTAGCCGACGATTCCGCCGACGTACTTTGCGGCGCACACGTCCCCGTAGTTCAAAGCGTAATACACTTCCCCCGTGGCAAAGCCGCATACGCCGCCCACGTAAAGAGCGCCTTCGCCCGTGATTTTGCCGTAATTGGAAGCGTCGCACACTGCCCCTGCATTATACCCGACGATGCCGCCGATATGGAGCAGCTTATCGCCCGATTGACGCATCTTAGCCGTAACGTTGCCGCCGTTTTCCGCCGTACACACCTCGCCTGCGGAGTACCCGACGATGCCGCCCACTCTGACCTGCCCCGTTACCGAGGCGTAATTTTTGCAGTTTAGGATCGTACCCGTCTTTACGCTCTCGCCGCTGTCCGTCGCTGAAACGCACCTGCCGTTATACCCGACGATGCCGCCCACGTTGGTTGCGCCCGTTACGCTGCCGTACACGGTAACGCTTTCCACCGTGCCGAAGTTCTCCCCGACGAATCCGACCGTATCGCTTTCCGCCGCATACAGGGTAAGGTTGCGCACTTCCAACCGCTCCACTCTGCCGCTGACGGAGATAGTGCCGAATACCGCCGCCCTTGCCCCCTTTACCTGATAAACGATATCCGAAAGCGCATGACCGTTACCGTAAAACACGCCGCCGAACGTATCGACGGGGATAAATTTTTCGCCTTGGAAGGAAATATCGGCAGTGAGCGTAACGACTGCGTCCTTGGCGAAGTCTGCCGACCCGTTGCACTGCTTTGCAAAAGCGTTCCAATCGGCAACGGAAGCAATTTCCACCGTTTCGGGCAACTCTTCGCCGCCCTGCCCGTCCGATTCTTCCGCCGTAAACTCCGTAAAATCGGGATTATACTTTGCCTCCGTCTCCGCTCCGCCGCTCGTCTGTTCGCAGAAATCGCCAAGCTCCGCAGTCTGTTCCGCACACTGCACGGCGCGCTCCTCTGCGGCAAAGAACAGAATCGCTTCGCCCAGGCAGAGCATACCCAAAGACAGGCACAAAAGGAGCAATAGTTGTATTTTAGTTTTCCGCATTTTCGTCCGCATCGTTCTTCTCCTTATTTTTTCCTTTTCGGATCTTTGCACGCAGATTCTGCACCATAGTCGGGCTCTTCCGCTCTCTGAACCTGGTTTTGGAAATGGGCGTATCGAATATATATAAGAGGGCAGGCAGAACGAACAGCACCGCCGCTATGGAAATGAGTACGCCCCGACCGAGGCACATACCCATCGTACCGATGAGCGGATCCCCGACTACCGAGCCGATCAAAAAGCTTGCAACCGCTAAAATCGTACCGGAAGTGGCAATCGTCGGGAACACCCCGTCCACTGCGCCGATGACGGCGGAACGCTTATCCGTTTGCAATTTCAACTGCTCGAAGCGGTGCGTCAGCACGATGGCGTAGTCTATGGTCGCACCCATCTGAATGGCGCTGACGATGAGGTACACGAAGAAGAACACGTTCGTTCCCGTAATCGCATAGTAAGCGAAGTTGACGAAGATTGCGCACTGAATGGTAAGCGTAAGCAGTAAGGGCAACCCCAACGAACGGAAGGTGAACAGCAATATGAGGAATACGAACGCCGCCGTCAGAAGGCTCACTTTCAGGTTATCCGTGGAAAAGGACGCGTCCAGATCGTATGCGCTCACCGAATCGCCTGCAAAAATCGCGCCGTGGCAGTACGCCTTGACTTCCCGCATCATTTCCGCAAGGAGCGCAAACGTCTCCTTGGTCTCCGCACCGCCTCGCAAATCGAATATTGTCCTCGTATAGTTTTCACCCTGCAACTGCGCCTTGGCGTCTAAAACCGTATCCCGCAAAGTCTCGTAGGCAGAAAGCACCTTTGCATCGTCCGCAAGATAAGCGGAAATAAAGTCGTCATAGCGCATTGCACAGTCGCAAAGCTCCAAAAAGGAGACCTTGTAATTCTCCTTATCGGCAAAAAACACAGCCGAGTTTTGCAGACCGTCCCCCGAACTTTCGGCGGAAAAATAAGCGTAGGCGGCAAACACGCCCTCGCCCAAGGCATCCTCCGCCCCGAGCAGACGGGAAACGTCCCGATAAGTCAGCCCTTCCGTCAAGGAACACTTTACGCCGTTTTTCTCTATTTCCACCGCCGAAAGCCCGACGGCGCTCTGCACTTCTTCGTGCGCCTGCACGACGTCGATGACCTGCCTTTCCGTTGCAAAGTCTCCCGCAGGCACCAGCACGACGAGCATATTGCTCTCCCCGAAGAGTCGGGCCTTCTCCTCTGAAGCGAGCATGGATGCGGAAGGTCTTGCCGTGTCTATGCTGCTTGTGGAATAAACGTAATCCGTTTGCAGGGAGAAGGCAACGCCCGCTCCGCCCACGAGCACAAACAGCGCAAGCAAAACGTAGCGCAGGCGGATGTTACACTTCCCGATTGCCGCAACGGACGGAATGAAGCTTTTGTGCGCGGTCTTATCGATCGCCTTACTGAACGCAAGGGTAACGCACGGCATAAAGAAGAAGACGCTGCACATACTGCACAGAATGCTCTTTGCCAGCACAAAGCCCAGATCCGCCCCGAGCCGCAAGGACATAGTCGCAAGCGCCAGCAGCCCCGCAACCGTCGTCAGGGAAGAACTGCAGATTTCCGGGAAGACTTTGCCGAGGGCGGAGATCATGGCGGATTCCGCATTTTCCGCCGTTTTCTTTTCCTCGGCAAACCGTGTGCAGAGGATAATGGCATAGTCTATGGCGAGCGCAAGCTGCAAAATCACGCACACGGAATTGGAAATAAAGGAAATGCTTCCGAACCAATGATTCGTGCCCATATTGAGCAGCGCCGCCATGGCGAAGGTCAACAGGAACACGGGCACTTCCGCAAAGCTCTCGCTCGTGATTAGGAGCACGCCGATGATGATCGCCACCGCCAGTACGAGGACGAAGTTGACGTCCGATTGCAGCTCGTCCGCATAGTTATCCCCTATCGAGGAAACGACCAGTATATCGTAGTCCTCTAAAATATGCATCATGCGTTCGTTGGCGGCAAGGCTCTCCGCATCGTTGCCGTCCCCCGTAAAGGTTACGGAAAAGAGCGCCGTGGACTCCCGATAATACTCGTCCGTATCGTAAAAGGAAAAACTTTTCACGCCCTCGATTTCGGAAATGCGCATATGTAATTGATCCGCCGTCGCAAAGCTCACGTTCCGCACGAGCAGAGTCGTCGTGCCGTAGGTCGTAAACTCTTCCTCCATAATATCGAGCGCAAGCCTCGTATCCGTGTCGGCAGGCAGATACTTCGTAATGCTGTATTCCACGTTCACCTGCGTCATGCCCCACACGCAATACACAGCCAGAATCAAAAACAGCAACAAAATGACTTTTCTGCCCTTGACTATCAGTCTTGAAAATTTCTGCATGGTTTTTTATCTCTCTGTTTATTTTCTTTTTGATTGACTTTTTTTCTATTATATGCTATATTGTTTGCAAATGCAATCTGACTACTGTGCTAATCTCAGTTGAATTGTCATAAAAATAATATAAAAGCAGGTATTTGTATTATTATGGAAGAAAAAGAAGACGTTCGAATTGCAAGGAGCAAGCGCGATCTGCGTGCAGGGCTCATGGAGCTTTTAAAGGAAAAACCGCTGGATAAAATTACGGTCGGCAATATCTGCGATCGGTCCACCATCCATAAAATGACGTTTTATAAACACTATCGGGATAAATACGACCTCTTCGACGACTGTATCCGTTCGCTCGCCATGCGCATCTATATGCAAAGCATAGGCAACGTTTCCCCGGCGGAAAGCTATAAAGCCGACCCCGAAAATTTCTTTATCCGCCTGGCGGAACATATCGTGGACGAGTGCATCCGACAAAAGGACGCCATTTTCCTGCTCTTTTACGAAGGCAACTCTCTCAACCTCTCCATCGTGCACACTGCGCTGAGCGCCATGGTGCAACGGCTCGTAGATTCGCTCCTCACCGTCGTTACGCCCCGTTATCCGATCCAATACATAACGGACTTCCTCACGGGCGGTTTTTCCTTCGTGATCTTAAAAATGCTCTCTGAAAAAGAGCCGAACAAGGAAGAATTCCTTTCCACCGTCCGCCGCTTCTTCCGCGATATTGCGGAATATCCCATTTTATTCACACCGAAAAAGGAGTAACCATGCAGAAGCACATCGTAAACGTCGGTATCTTTGCGCATATCGACGCCGGCAAAACCACTTTAACCGAACAGCTCCTCGTACTCGGCGGTATGCGCAGAAGTATCGGCAGCGTAGACAGCGGCACCGCTTCCACGGACTTCCTTTCCGTGGAAAAAAAGCGGGGCATTTCCGTTCGGGACGCAGACGCCATCATCGAATCGGAAAAAACCGTCGTGCATATCATTGATACGCCCGGGCACGCCGACTTCATCGAGGAAGCGGAACTGGCGCTCACCGCCTGCGACATGGCAATACTCGTCGTTTCCGCCGTGGAGGGCATACAGGCGCAGACGGAAATTCTGCTTTCCGCCATGTTGCGCAGAAACCTGCCCCTGCTCTTCTTTATCAATAAATGCGATCGGGCAGGCGCAAAGCCCCAAGCCGTCCTCGCCGAGCTTGCCACGCTCTGCAAAAAGGAAATTCTGCCGCTCAACTCCGCCGCCGATTTTGCGCCCCTCTCCGAGGAGACGTACCTTGAAAATGCGGTAACCGCTTTGAACGACGAAACGCTTTTGGAAGGCTACCTTTCGGGCGAAGTGCAAAAGTCGGCCGTGGAAAAAGCCTGCCTCGCCGCCTTTTCGAGAGCGCAGGCAGTCCCTGCCGTGTTCGGCGTTGCCCGCACGGGCAAGGGGTGCGACAGCGTTCTGTCCGCTCTGCAAAATTTATTCGTCTTTCCTCGGGATGACTCTTACCCCTTTTCCGCCTTCGTCTATCAGGTGGAGCACCGCAAAAATCTGGGCAAAGTGGCGCACGTGCGCTTGTTCGGCGGCACGCTTGCCGTCCGTCAGGAAGTAACCAACCTGCGCACGGGTTCCACGCAGAAAATCGCACAGATCAAGCGCATTCAGGGCGAAAAGGCTTCGGACGAAACGCTCCTTGCCTGCGGAGATATCGGCGCCGTTACGGGGCTGGCGGACGTGCGTGCAGGCGACGTTCTGGGCGCAAAGCCGCCCGTGGAACCGCTCCGTCTTTCCGATCCGTATCTGCGCATCCGCATTTTGCCTAAAAAGTCGGAAGACCTCCTGCGCTTAAAGGACGCACTCTTCACGCTCTGCGACGAATCCCCTTCCCTTGCCACCGAATGGATTCCCGAAAAGCGGGAACTCAACGTCAATACGGCAGGCGCCGTACAGGTGGAAATTTTGCAGGAACTCCTCGAGGACCGCTTTTCCCTCGCCACGGAAGTCGGAACGCCGTCCGTCATCTATCGGGAAACGCCCGTCCGCAGCGGATTCGGCTTTGAGTACTACACCATGCCCAAACCCTGTTGGGCGGTGGTACGCTTCTTTATCGAACCGTTGCCCACGGGGAGCGGACTCGTATATGAAAGCACCGTTTCCGAAAAGAAAATCGCCTATCGCTATCAGGAACACGTCGCCACTGCCGTACCCCGTGCGCTGCAGCAAGGTATGCACGGCTGGCAGGTAACGGACTTGAAGGTTACCCTCGTCGACGGCGAAGACCACCCCCAGCACACGCACCCGTTGGACTTTTTCACCGCCACGCCCATGGGCATTATGGACGGCTTGCGCAACACGGGAACCAAACTTTTGGAACCCGTGCTTTCCGTTCGGGTAACCGCCCCGGAAACCGCCATGGGCAAGATCATCTCGGAAATTTCTCCCCGCAGGGCAAAGCTCGATCCGCCCGTCGTGGAAAACGGCTATTTTCTTCTCGCCGCCGAAGTACCCGCCTCGGAAAGTTTCGACCTGCCCGAACGCATTGCGTCCGTCAGCGGCGGCAGAGCCGTGTATACGGCAACGCTCTCGGGGTACTTCCCCTGCCCCGAAGGCTTGGGCAAGGATCGGGAACGGGTGGGAATCAACCCCCTCGACCGCTCCAAGTGGATTCTCCACTCTCGCTCGGCTCTGTAAATTTCCCTCTCCCCGCCCGCTCGTCTTTGAAATTTTTCCCCCTGCTCTCTTGGAATCGCCGCCTCATTCTCTCTTCCCCGATTACAGTATAAATTCCCCCTGAATTACAGGATAATTCTCTTCACTCCGAATTACTTGCTAATTCCCCCCCCTGAAAATAATATATCGACCGGCCTAACGTCCGCCGTAACAACGTACACGCTGTCTGACTGGCTTAGTACTGTCTCCATCGACA
>CAMAGA010000031.1 GCA_945833955.1 uncultured Clostridia bacterium | reverse complement strand
GCTGTAATTACAAACTGTTTCTCTGATTGTACCGTTGGCGGAGTATATAAAGATTCAACATCCTCTACCTCTACTGATTCAGTTGGCGCGATTAAAGACGGGGCTATTTATACTATAACCAAGTGTTTTGTCGCTGCCACTTCTAGCATTGGTTCACAGACGAACGGATTTACTAGAATTAAAGAAAGCACCTTAATGTCTCAAACTTTCACAACGAGCAGTTCCTATGCAAGCTCCTGGGATTGGACGAATATATGGCAACTCAACACGGGAAGTTATCCGACCATTAGAAACTGCGGACCTTCTTCTACGCACATTTAATTTGTGCTATCCTAAATAGAGTAAGCGCATAATCGGATATTTTATGCCAAAAGAAGGCGGAGCGAGTGCATCGCTTCGCCTTTTTACAACGGTATACCAAAAGAAGCAGGTACTTTTACAAAGTATCTGCTTCTTTTAACGCAGTATTTTCGGGGAGCGGAGTTTTTATATGCAAACGATTGACATTTTTGCGGAATCGGGATATAATGAAAGGGAAAATTTGTCTGCATTCAGAAAACAGAAGGAGTTTTGCTATGGAAAAACAGTATCTTTTCGGTTCGATCGGCGGCGGATTCATGGCTACCGCCATTTTCAGCGGAGCCATCGCCGCCAACGTGTTTGCCAAAGAAGACTTGCTCGTGAGCGATATTTCCCAAAGCACGAGGGAAAAACTCAACGCTATGGGCATTGCGACCACGGCAAGCAATGCGGAAGTGGCGCAAAAGTGCAAATACGTTCTGCTTGCCGTCAAGCCGCAGAACTTTGCCGCCGCCGTGCAGGGGTTATACGGCAGGATGGAAAACGTCATTTCCATTATGGCAGGCGTCCGTAAGGAGCGCATCTATGCCTTGCTCGGCGACTGCAAAGTGGCTCGGGCTATGCCCAACCTGCCTTGCTCCGTCGGAGTCGGCATGATCGGCGTAGACAGCACGGACTTTCGGAGCGAAGAAGACCTTGCCCTGATCCGTTCCCTGTTTTCGTCCATCGGGGAAGCGGTATATCTGCCGGAAGAAAAGCTGGATGCGGTAACGGGCATCAGCGGCAGCGGTCCTGCTTACGTATACCTGTTTATTCAAAGCCTTGTTGCGGCGGGCGTAAAGCAGGGGCTTACGGAAGAACAAGCCCGTCAGCTTGCCGTGCAGACGGTTTTGGGCGGAGCGCAGATGGTCAAGGCGCATCCCGAAAAGTCCTTGGAAGAATTGATTTCCGCCGTATGCAGTAAGGGCGGCACGACCATTCAGGCAATCAATTCCTTCCGCAACGAAGATTTTGCAGGGATAGTCGATCGGGCGGTGGAGGCTTGCGTGAAGCGGTCCAAGGAGCTTTCCGATTCATGAAAAAGGTAATATTATATACGGACGGCGCGTGTTCGGGGAATCCCGGGCCCGGCGGTTACGGCGCTATTTTAATGTTTAAAGAAAAGAAAAAGGAAATTTCCGGCGGAGAAGCAAACACGACCAATAATCGGATGGAGATAACCGCCGTCATCCGGGGATTGCAACAGCTGAAGGAGCCGTGCGAAGTGGAAGTGTATTCCGATTCCGCCTATACCGTGAATGCGTTCAATCAGCACTGGATAGACGGCTGGCGCAAAAACGACTGGAAGAAAGCGGACGGCAAACCCGTTTTAAACGACGATTTGTGGAAGGAACTTTACCGTTTGACTACGATGCACAAAGTAACGTTCATCAAAGTCAAGGGACACGCGGACAACGAGTACAATAACCGTTGCGACTATCTTGCGCGAACGGCGATCAAGGATATACAGGGATGATTAAAATTTGTCTGACGGGCGGACCGTCCGGGGGGAAGAGCAGCTGTATCGTTGCGGTAAAAGCGGCTTTGGAGCAGGCGGGGTATTCCGTTTCTATCGTAGAGGAATGTGCGACGAAGCTGATAAAGCAAGGCTATGCGATCGGGCAGAATATTTCTATCCGGGAGTTTCAGAAATTGGTTTTTGCGTTGCAACTGCAAACGGAAAAGGCGTTGGAAGCCGAGGCAAAAAACCGTTCGGAAAAAGCCGTGATGATTTGCGATCGGGGATTTATGGATCAGTGCGCATACCTTGCCAAAAGCGAAATGCTGGAAATTGCCAAAGAGCACGGCATGGCGGAACGGGATATGCTCCTCGATTACGACGCGGTCGTTCACCTTGTAACGGCGGCGATCGGTACCGATTGTTATACCACGGCAAACAACGCCGCCCGCAAGGAAACGGCGGAAGAGGCGGTGCGACTGGACCGTGCCACGCTTGCGGCCTGGCAGGGGCACGATCATCTGTACGTGATAGACAATTCCACCGACTTCCCCGGCAAAGTGCAAAGGGTGGTACATACGATATATCGCATTTTAGGCATATAAAAAGTATTGACAGGATTGATATTGGATGGTATAATATTAAAAAATAAACAAGGAGCGTGTGATTATGAATAATGACATTTTCAACGAAGAGTTGGAAGAAGAGGACGACGTAGTTACTCTGTGCGGCGCAGACGGGAGTGAGATACAGTTTATTGAAATTGCGGGGATTGCTTACAAAGGAAAATTTTATGCCATTCTGCAACCCGTGGAACTGCTCGACGGCATGAACGACGACGAGGCGCTCGTCTTCCGCGTGCAGAGAGACGAGAACGGTTCCGACGTATTCTCAATCGAGTTGGACGACGAAATTATCAATGCGGTATTTGCCGAGTATAACCGCCTTTTAGACGAAGCGGGGGAAGAAGAATAATTGCCTCGGATTCCTCCTATTTGCAAGGCGTAAATATTGGTTTATCCACCACAAACGAGCGGAGAATTTTCTCCGCTCGTTTTATCGTTTTTGTTTCGATTCCCGTAAAAAACCCAATGCAGATTTGTGTTGCAGGCGTCAGAGTATATACGCCGTGTGCGGCATAAAAAAACGAATCGCCAATCCTATGCGGAAAAGCGATTCGTGTTTTTTTGCGTTAAGCTTTTTCTTCGTCCTGCTTTACGACTTCGGTACCGTTATAGTAACCGCAAGCTTTGCAGACGGTATGGGGAGCCATCAATGCGTGGCAGTGGGGGCATTCTACAAGCGTGGGAACTGCTGCTTTGTAGTTAGCAAATCTGCTATTCGTCTTGCTCTTGGATTTTTTGGTCTTAGGTACAGCCATCTTTATACACCTCTTTTAAAATATATTTCCGGTTTATTCGTCATACTCAATCCCGGGACAATCCTCACGGCATAAAAGTTTGAATGGCATCGCATCGAGAATCGCATCGCGAACCGCTTCCGTCAGATCGATGACGCCCTTTTGATAGGTATAGCTTTCGCCGTCATCCTGCGTGAGAAATACTTCGTCTATCGTCGTCGTTACCTGCGCTTCGGCAGGTTCCATACAGCGAGTGCAAAGCCCCGTAACCGTAAACGTTACGTTTGCCTGAATATGCACTTTGAGATCTTCCAAAATCTCATATGCCCCTTCTGTTTTTACCGCCTCGGCAAACTTTGCAAAGGGAATCGTAACGAGGTCGTCGTCCGCCTCGTATAAAAAGGAAAACGTTCCGTTGTACTTTTTTTGTTGATTGAGCTTTTTAACTTCAATTTCCATCGCACACTCCTATGGGAGCATAACAAAACCTACTAAAGAGTATAATCTATTCTTGCCCCGTTGTCAACTGTTTTTGCGTGTATGGTGATAAAATTTCCGAATAAAATCAAACCAAAGCAAGCGTTTCTCTTGCAATTACGAGTTCTTCGTTGGTGGGAATAATCAAAACTTTTACGCTTGCGCCGTCTGCGGAAATATCCCGGATTTCGCCGTCGTTGGGTGCGTTGTTCTTATCCGCATCCACCTTTACGCCGAGGAATTCCAAGCCGCTGCAGATCTTTTCCCGAACGTAAGCGATGTGTTCCGCAACGCCTGCGGTAAATACGATGCAGTCCAGACCGCCCATTGCCGCTGCGTATGCGCCGACGTATTTCTTCGTCTGATAGCAGAAGGTGTTCACTGCCATAATGCAGCGTTCGTTGTTGTTCTGCATACCTGCCGTCAGATCCCGGAAGTCGCTCGATACGCCGGAAAGACCGAGCATACCGCTCTGCTTGTTGAGGTAGGTGATGATCTGCGCATGGTTCAGACCCTTCTTTCTGGCAAGGAATTCGACGGCGGAAGCGTCGATATCGCCCGAACGGGTGCCCATGGGTACGCCTGCGAGCGGAGTGAAGCCCATGGAAGTATCGATACATTCCCCGTTCTTGACTGCCGTGATGGAGCAACCGCCGCCGAGGTGGCAGGTTACAACTTTAAAGTCTTCGCCGGGCTTTTTGCCGCAGTATTTGGCTGCTTCCTGAGAAACGAATTTATGGCTCGTGCCGTGTGCACCGTAACGGCGGATACCGTATTTTACGGCGTCGTCATAGTCGATTGCGTAGGTATACGCTTCCGCCGGCATGGTGGAGTGGAAGCTGGTATCGAATACGAGCACCATCGGGGTGGAGGGCATGACTGCCTGACAAGCCGTAACGCCGAGGTAGGCGGCAGGGTTGTGGAGCGGTGCGTATTCAAAGGTCTTTTCCAAAAGGGGAAGATTTTCTTCCGTAACGACGACGGGGTGGGTGAAGAAGCCGCCGCTGGCAACGACTCTGTGTCCGACTGCACCGATTTCGTCCATGGAAGCGATGACGCCGAGTTCTTTATCCGTCAAGGCGTTCAATACGAGCTGCATGGCGACTTTGTGGTCGGGCATGGGGGTTACGATGGTAGTGGAGTTGCCGTGCGCCTTATGTACGAGCTGCGCACCTTCGATACCGATTCTTTCGCAGATACCCTTTGCGAGTACGCCTTCCGTTTCCATGTCGATGAGCTGATACTTCAAAGAGGAAGAGCCTGCGTTGATGACTAAAATTTTCATGTCTATAATCTCCTGCAAAATGAATACGTTGATTTTATGCTTGCAATACGGTAATGGCAACGGTTGCGACGATGTCGTCTACGTTGCAACCTCTGGAAAGGTCGTTGAGCGGTTTTGCAAAGCCCTGACATACGGGGCCGATCGCCATGAAGTTGCCCAGTCTCTGCGCAATCTTATAACCGATGTTGCCTGCGTTGATATTCGGGAATACGAATACGTTGGCATGACCTGCTACGGGGGATCCGGGTGCTTTGAGTGCGCCGACTTCGGGAGCGATGGCTGCGTCAAACTGGAATTCGCCGTCCAAAGCGAGTTCGGGTGCCATTTCTTTGGCGATGCGGGTGGCTTCCTGCACTTTGGTTACGGAGTCAAAGAACTTTTTGTCGTTACCGCTTCCCTTCGTGGAGAAGGAGAGCATGGCGACTTTCGGTTCGATGCCGCAGAGTCTCTTGGCCGTATCTGCGGAGGAAACCGCAATATTTGCCAGTTCTTCCGCCGTGGGCTCGATATTGATGGCGCAATCGGCAAATACTACCACGTTATCGGGGCAGTAAGCATTGCCGCCTTCCGGAGCGAGCATAATGAAACAGCTGGAAACGGTTTTGATGCCGGGAGCCGTTTTTACGACCTGCAAGCCGGGGCGAAGCGTATTGGCGGTGGAGTGGCAGGCACCGGAAACGTAGCCGTCTACGTCGCCGGCTTTGAGCATGAGTGCGCCGAACATAGTTCTGTCTTTTGCCTGCTTCATGGCTTCTTCTTCCGTCATACCCTTTGCTTTGCGAAGTTCATATAAAAGACGTGCGTATTCTGCGGTCTTTTCGCTGGTTTCGGGGTCAATCAAAGTAATGCCGGTCAGGTCAACGTCGGGCGCAACCTTTTTGGCTTCCGCTTCGTTGCCGATCAGCACGATCTTGGCGATGCCTTCTTTGGTGATTTGTGCTGCGGCTTTTACGACTCTTGCGTCCTCGCCTTCACAAAGGACGATGGTCTTGTTTGCAGCTGCTGCTTTTGCTTTAATTTCCGCAAGTAATGACATAATCGAAAAATCTCCTGAAAAATAGCTTTGATTTATTTTGAAAAATAGTGTATAATCAAACGTATACATTTATTCCGTATTTATTATACACCTGATTTTTCGATTTGTAAAGGAGACGATTCAAAAAAAATGAAAATTTGTGCGACTATTTGTGAATTTAATCCTCTCCATAACGGGCATCAATATTTTTTGGAACAGGCAAAACTCGTTTCGGGGGCGGATTTGCTGGTTGTAATCATGAGCGGCGAATTTGTGCAACGGGGCGAATGCGCCGTCTTCGATAAATATACGCGGGCAAAACACGCCGTTTTGTGCGGTGCGGACTGCGTATTGGAATTGCCCGTTCCGTTTGCAACGGCTTCTGCGGAAATATTTGCCAAGGGCGCAGTGAAGTTGCTTGCGGCAATACCGCATCTGGACAGCATTTGCTTCGGCGTGGAATCGGGCACGGCGGCGGAGTATGAAAAGCTCGCACGGATCTGTCTGGCGGAATCGGACGAGGTGCGTAGCGCGATTCAAAGAGAATTGCGGGAAGGGGAAAGCCTGATTCGTGCCCGGGCAAAGGCATTATGCGTGTTGCATCCGGGGCAAGCCCATCTTTTGTCTTCCCCGAATAATATGCTGGGCATAGAATACGCAAAAGCGGTGCAAAAATATCGGCCTGCCGTTCACCTTTTGCCGATTTTGCGCAAAGGAGAAGCGTACCGTTCGACCGAGCTTGCGTCCGATTTTTCTTCCGCAACGGCAATACGCCTGGCTTGCGGGAACGGGAACGTGGAATTGGCAAAACGGAACGTTCCGCCCTGCGTGGCAGAGGATTTAGAAACCGTATCGCCCGTACAGGAAAGATTGGAAACGCTGGTTTTTTCCGCTTTGCTTTCCACGCCTTCGGAAAAACTTGCCTTGGTTCCCGATTGTACGGAAGGACTGGAAAACAGGCTGCTTTCGATTGCCGAACGGACGAACGATTACGCCGCATTGGTTGCGGAGGCGACTTCCCGCCGTTACACTTCGGCGAGAATACGCAGAATTTTATTGGCAAACTATCTGGGGATCAGTGCTTCGGACCTAGCGAAGTTTTTGCAGGGCGATCTGTATCTGCGCCTGTTGGCAGTGAAGAGGGAACGGGCAGAGGAATGCCTGTCCGAATTGGGGAATGCAGAATTCCCTTTGCTTGCGAGGAAGCGGGATTTTGATTATTTGCAAGGGATTGCCGCCGATTGCGCAAAAACGGAGCTAAAAGCGTTCAGACTGTCCGGTTTTGTACGAAAAGAGCTGAAAAATCCGTACATGACCCTTTTTATTTGAAAAATTTTTCGGAAACATAGTAAATTCTCGATGATTTCTATTGACAAATAGGAAAAATTCCTATAAAATAAAAGTAAGGTAAGACGGCAAGCGAGAGAAGTGCCGAGATGAATGCAACTATTATAAAAAATTAAAAAGAGAAAGATCGGGAACTAAAAACTATGATTCTGTTATGTATGAGCCTGTTGATTTTGATAACAGGTGTTTATGCGTTACGCAAAAACAGAATATACCTGGGGATTATTCTCTGGGTCATAGCTTTAGTCGGCGGAATCTATTCCGGCGGCTATTTTGTCATACAAAAAATATTATTCGATCGGGTAGATATTTCCTACATTATACAGACGACGGATTGGGCTTACGTTTTTAACATCGCCCACGTAATACTGTTATTGTTTTTTATGATTTGTTTTATTACGGTCGTTTCCTCCTGTGCGGTTTCCGCAAGGGAGCGGAGCGTTCGTAACTTTGGCAAATCCCCCCGCCGTTTGTTTTGGAGTGTTAAAACATTTAGTGGGCAGGACTACAGAGATTTATTTTTAAGGCTGTGCAGACTTCGGGATTGAGTAAAGTGTCTTTTTCCGAAAAACAGAACAAAAAATAAATTTTGAAAGCGAGGAATCATCATGAAAATGCAATATAAAAACAGTCGCCGCGGTTTCACGTTGGTGGAACTGGTTATCGTGATTGCGGTAATCGGAATTTTGGCGGCGGTACTCATCCCTACTTTTGCAGGCGTTATACATAACGCAAAAGTATCCAAAGAACAAGCGAATGCGCATAACCTTTCCCTGGTGCTTGCAACGGAAGCGGCTTACGACAACGTTGCTTACTATACGGAAAACCGTGTGCTTGCCATTGCGGAAAACAACGGTTACACGTTGGAAAGTCCTGTGGAAGATTATTACTATTTCTATAATCGGATGAACAACAGCGTTGAATTTTTAAAAATCGACGAAGCGATATCCGAAAGTGAAGCCGCTACCGACGCAATGGTAGCCTATGCGGAAGAAGGCGGTGCAAAATACCGCTTTGGCGTAAGTACTTTAAACCCCAAAAAGCCTTGGATGCTCTTTATGGACCAAGGCAGCAACGATATCCGCAATGCAATCGATTCAGTCAAGAATATCAATCCGAACGACTTGAACGGCTCGGAAGACGCAATGCAGGCCGCATTCAGCGCATTGGATTCGGGCTTGCAGAGCCACTTCAACAACTTCTCTTTGTATAATTCCGTATTCGTAGACAGTACCGGTTGGTACTCCCTCGGAGAAGAAACGGAACGGTTTGTCAATATTCAGGAGGATATCACGGAACTTCCTTCCGCAGAGCTCGGCTCTCTTTCCGTTGACTCCGTTGTTCCCGTCGTTCCGAACGGAGAAACGGAAAAAACGTATGCGGTCGTCGTGCCGACTTCGGTTACGAGCGTCAGCGCAGATGCGTTTATCAAGTTGGATGCGCCTGCCGTTGCAGAGACCGAAACGGCGATTGAGATTGTTGTCTCTATAGATATAAATTTGGAGAATTTGAACTTCCAGGCAAGCGTAGAAGTAAAAGTTACGCAGGAGAAAGAAGTTCCTGCCGATATCGTTTACGTTACGCTTTCCGAAGGGGAAAACAAATATCTGCTTTCCTATCTTTCCAATAAAGTCGGCGTAGATGCAAACGGCAAACAGTATACGGTAACGGGTAACGAGTTGACTTTGGGCGATACCGCTGTGTACAATGCGCAGAGCGCTATCGATCTGGAATTCTTAACGCCTTCCATTACGATCGATAACAAACAGGGTGCCTTTAAAGACGTAGAAAAGACCACGGTTCGTTCTTCTCTGGACGACGGCGGTATCCGTTATACGATCGTTATGGTTACGAGCGATTATAAGGCATATAAAATTGAAAACGTAGGTATGATTACCGAAATGGACGTTTATGCTTCCAATGCGGAGTTCTATAAATCGGATAAGACGGTAGAAGTAACGTTACCCGCTTGCTTCCGGAACTATAAAAATCTGGAAGGCGCAACGGTCGTCATTACTTATCAGGAAGGTCTGAATCAATTTACGGAGAAGACAACGGCATTCGGTACGATTTATTCCAAGGGTGAAATCACCGACTGGGACGTCAATCAAAGCAACGTCAAAGAAGCAGAATTTGCAATTTCCAAAGACGGGAAGTATGCGGTTACGCTTTCCGACGGGAATACGATGATCAACGTGCTGAAAGTCGTAGTAAAACGCAACAACGGTCAGGAAGTTTTTGTAAAGTATGCAGGCGGATTCATCGAGCCGAAAGATATTACGATTCGCTATTTCTATCCGGAAGTGAACGGTACGGCGTACGTAAAGGATATAAACGGAAACTACGTTTACGATACGACCGTTGATTTTGAAGAAACGTTCAATACGGCGCAGATGTATAAAATTTATCATAAGGCGGATATTCTGGCAGGTTACGGCATTGTGGGTTACGCAACGGATCCGACTGTAGAGTTCGTTCCCTGGGTGGAAAATCAGAGTATCAACATTACGGACGATCTGTTATCGGGTAACGTTTTGAATCTGTATTTGAGACCGTCTCTGAAAGAATATACCGTCAATCTGAGTGCCGCTGTACCGGACGGAACGCAAAAAGGAAAATCGACTTTAACTTTGACCACGTTTACGATGACGGCGGAAGACCACATCAACTTTGCGACCGACTGCCTGCCCGATTCCTCGGATCTTGTGAGCGATAAGATCGGGGATGTGATCGATCTGTTTACGGGGTACGGCTATCGGAATGCTCGTTTCGGATATTGGAGTAATTCCATTTCGGGCTTATATAGGTCGTCGAGTCTGCTCCTTTCCGAAGAAATGAATATTCCCGATTTTTCCATAGAATTCTTATCGGAACAAGGAATTATTTCCGCAACTTCCACAAAGACGTCGTTTACGATTTACGGCAATTTCTTGTTCGACCTCGTATTGGATGCGAACGGCGGTACCGTCGATGAAACGCAATTGGAAAGTTCCAAGAAGGTATCGCACTCGGATTTGAGCGCAGAAAAGGCTTTTGCATACGTTCTTTCCGAAGATAAGTCTACGCTCACGGTTACCAACGTTCCTTTCTATGCGTACGAATATTGTTCGGCTTCGGATGCTTACTACGTTCCTTTCAAGTCCTGGGGGTTTGTGAGAAATTCCGAAAAAGTCGGGCATGGTTGGGCTTATAACGGAACGAGCGTTGTAAGTACGACGGCGTACGTCTATGCGCATACTCTCAGCATGGTCTGGATAGATACCGCTTTCATGGTAGACTATGACGGCGACGGCGTTGCCGAGACGAATTTCGGCAGTGAGATGCAATTGGGTGTAGGGAGCAATTTA
This sequence comes from uncultured Clostridia bacterium, assembly GCA_945833955.1. GTDB lineage: Bacteria > Bacillota > Clostridia > Christensenellales > Borkfalkiaceae > CAMAGA01. The sequence continues at coordinate 3,012 of CAMAGA010000031.1, read as the reverse complement.
TATACGGCTTCTACGGCAAACAAGAGCATCGTTACGCACGGTAAATATGCGGAATTGGTAGAATCCAAAGGCGAACCCGACGGCTGGATCGTGGAGGGAACTTATCAAGGTGAAAAAGTTCGTTCCTATTATTCTACAGCGCAAGCAAGTCAATATTTCCAGCTTTCGACAACGGCGTATCTGACCGGCTATAAGCAGCCTTATAACATGGGCAGTTCTTCTTCCTACGTTACCTATGAAGCAAAGGACGGAATCACTTATACCTTTATTCCGTACTGGAACGCTACGGTAACGTTTGAATACGGTGAAGTCAATACGGCGTATACGTATAATACGCCTATAAACGGACAGAGATTCGGTACGGTGTATCTCACCGTTACGGAAGGCGAAACGGAAACCAAGTATATGGTGGACCTGTCCTTCTATTATACAAATGATACTTACAAATACGGCTATTATCTTTCCGGTGCGGCATATACCGCAGATGAAAACGGCGACTTTACGGTAGAGGCAGGATATAATCTTTCCTTCTATATTTCGTCTATCTATACCGGTTCCAAAACGCCCGGAAAGACGGCGAATATCTATTTCCTGGGGCAGAAGTACGCTCTGACGTATACAGTTGCATAGTGTTTTATTATTTCAGATGGATTTTAATTGCCCTCTAAGGCAACTAAAAAATATTCAAGAGGAGGATTTTCGAAAATGAGAAAATCATCTAAAGTTTTGGCTTTGGTTCTTTCTTGCATTCTCGTCGTAGGGTTGTTTGCAGGCTGCTCTGACGATTTGCCCGATGAACTGAAGATCACGTCTACGCCGAAAACGACTTTCGAAGTCGGCGAAGATCTGACGAACGTTGTCATCCTCGGTGTACAATTGGTTGAAAAGAACAATACCTACACGTTGGAACTGAAATTTGCAGATGCGTCCTACAATAAATTGACGGGTTCTGCAAACGGTGTAAACTTTGAAATGGGCGTTACCGGCTTCTCCTTGGCTACCGCAGTCGAAAAGGCTACCGCTACCGTTCAATACAACAAGCTGGCTGCAAACTTTGAATACAGCGTAAAAGAGAAGGAAGAGCCGATCGATTCCAAGGGCTTTGCAGGCGGTCAGGGTACCGAAGCGGATCCCTATGAAATCGCTAATGCAGGTCAGTTCATGCTTTTGAACAACTATGCGAATACTTCTTCCGTCTATTTTGAACTGACGGAAGACATCGATCTTTCTACGCAGGAATACGGCGCTTATGCGATGAAGATGAACTCCAATTATGATAACATCGGCTATGTTTCTTATTTCTGCGGTAAGCTTGACGGTAACGATCACAAGATTTACGGAGCAAAGGCCTCTGTATTCGCAGCATTGACTAATGGTGCAGAGGTTTCCGACGTAGAATACGTGCTTAGCAATTGTTCTGCATTTGCAGCAGAAGTATACCAGACGGTTGTTCTGAACAATATCGTTATTTCCGGTTCTGCCGTACATAACGACAACGGATCCAACATTGCTTTCCTCGTTAATTATGCATACTATGGCAAATTGACGATGAACAACTGCGAATTCAAAGCTACCGTTCTCGGTAACGCTGCTTATGCGTCCGCATTTGTCTCTGTAACCGGCAGTGGCGCATCCTACTATATTACGATGAACAACTGCAAGTTTACGGGCAGATTGCAGGCTATGAGTGCCGCCGCATTCATTACGAATACCTATCCCGGCGCATCCACTACCTCTACGGTAAATCTGAACAACTGTGCTATCGAAGGTACTTTGGAATCCATCGTTCCTCTTGCAACCAGAACGAATTGCGTTGCTGTCGGCAGCACCAATGCAAAGTTTGTTCTGAACGTAGAAAATCTGGATACGAGCAAGGCAACCGATATCGATTATTCCGCATCCGATATGCTCACCGTTACGTTGGATGAAACGAATCACTTCAACATCACCACCGAAAATACGGAAGTCGCTAAGGTCGTAGTCATCGGCTATACTTATGCCGGACTTTCGGATGGCGGTTCTTACCTTGTTTCCGCAATCGAAACGGCTACCAAGAATGAAGCCGGCGCATTCGTAACCGCAAACATGGTTAAGGCACAGGCTAAGGGTTACGACGAACTTCCCGAAGGCGTTGTCAACTTCGGCGATCTGGAACTTTGCAATATCGTTGTAGAAGACGGCGTTGCTTATTATGCTCTGCAGAATAACAGCACCAGAGCGCTGACGAAGACGGCTAACATGACCTTCGTTGCAATCGCTTACGATGCAGAAGGTAACGTAATCGGCGGTAAGGCTATCAAGTAAAATAATTTTTTCCGGACGAAGTTAGTTCCGGAAGCTACAAAAGACGGGTGTCCGACCGAACGGCTGCAAACGGTCGGTCGGGCATTTTTCTTTTCTGTGTAAAGCAAATACTTTATAGAGGAGAGAGAAATGCCGAAATTGAATTTTGATAAAAAAAGCGGAACTTCGGAACAATCGAAAAAAATCAGACTGATTATATTGATTGCGGTTCTGTCTTTGGCAATCATCGCAACGAGCGTTGCGGTGGGCGTCGTTTTGCTGAAAGACAAAGTGAATAACATTCAGAAGCTGGAATTTACCACTCTGGAACTACGGGACGCCGAGTTCGTTTATGACGGCGAAGCGCATACGTTGGCTGTAACGGGTTTACCGAATAACGCAACGGTGGAATATCCGCTCGGCAATTCCTTTACGGAAGTCGGCACTTATGAAATCAAAGCAGTCGTTTCGGCGGAGGGATACAATTCCAAAGAACTTTCCGCCAATATGACGATCGTTCGTTACTGGAAGATCACGTTCCGTCAGCCGAATCGGGAGGACGAAGTATTTTCCGTAAGGGACGGGGAAAGTTTTTACGATTCCTATGCACTTCCCGAGCTCTATCCGGATCCGGGCAAAACGCTGCAATGGTGGATTACTTCCCGGGATTCTCTGGATGCCGTTTGTAAGGACGTATGTATTACCACGCTGGAAGGGGTAGCAGAATAC
>CAMAGA010000030.1 GCA_945833955.1 uncultured Clostridia bacterium | reverse complement strand
GCAACGTCTTATTATCATCCAAACGTAACAGCGGCACAAAAATTGCGTATAACTACGCTATAAAAAGAAATAAAACGATTATCAATTTATATCAACAATAGGGGAAAAGCATAAAAACTTTTAATTTTCGGGGAAACAGCCGTTCATTGCGGAAAAAACGGGGTATATAATGATAAGGAATCCCGAACAAGGAGAAGATTATGATCAGATTGCAGGATATGCGGTTGATATTGCTCGATCGGAACAGCTTTATGTGTGCGGAGTGGGGGCGTGCCTTTGCCGACCTTGCCAACGTGGAAGTCGTGCGGTCGGAGCTTGCGGATTATCTGGAAGGGCACGAGGTGGAGTGCGTGGTTTCGCCCGCCAATTCCTACGGACTGATGGACGGCGGTTACGACGAGGCGATTTCCGATTGCCTCGGCTGGGGATTGCAAAAGAAGGTACAGCAATACATTATAGATCACTACTTTGGGGAGCAGCCCGTGGGTTCGGCTTTTATCCTCCCGACGGGGATGGCAGGCGTCAGGCTCATCCATGCGCCCACCATGCGCATGCCGTCCGTCATTGCGGATCCGCAGGTCATCTATACCGTTACGCGCAGTACGCTCATCGTCGCCATGCAAAACGACGTGCGTTCCATTCTCATCCCTGCCTTCGGCGGCGGCTGCGGAAAAGTTCCCTTTGCCCGAATTGCCAAGGAAATGCGCTCCGCCGTCAATCAGCTGCTCGATCCGCCCAAGGAACTCAACTGGATGTACGCCGGCCGCCCGACGTAAGCGGCAAAGAAAAATAAAAATCGGGAGTAAAATGCGGTAAATACGGCATACTGTTTTGTATCGGGGCAGTATAGCCGTGTTTTCGTATGCAAGTAAAAAAATAAGAGAAGATACTGCCTTTTGCAGACGGTTACGCTTGTAACTTATATATCAATATAGAGGAACCCCATAACCTCCGACTCCGTTGACTCCGCACGAAAGGATGCGGTTTGCAGATACATAAGGCGGTATTTGATCGGTGCATTCCATTCGTTATTGGCTGGGCAGAACGTTGCCCGTTGTATTTTTCATTGCGGCGCAACTGTTCGGGCTGTACCTTTGCGTTCGGTTCGGAAAGGCGCATTTTGCGTGGCTGTACGGGGTAGGCGGGGCGCTGTCTGTGGGGGTGGCGGCGTATATCGTCTGCCGCAAGGGAATGCCGGAACGGAAGCTCCCGTGGCTCCTATGCCTCGTCCTGTTTCCGTTCTGGACGGCGGTTTTGTATCTCCTGTTTTCCGTGCGCAAAGTGCAAAAAAGTCGGGTGCATGACGCCGTATGGGCGGCGTACCGAAAGGCAAGGGCGTTTACGCCTGCGCCCGAGCAAAAGGGGCCGGAACGGTTTTTGTACCGTACCACCGCCACCAAGGGGAGCTTCGGCAACGAAATCACCTACTACGCCACGGGGGAGACCTTTTTTGCCGCACTCCAAGCCGATTTGCAACGGGCGCAAAAGTTCATCTTTTTGGAATACTTCATCATAGCGCGCGGAAAGATGTGGGAGGAGATTGCGGAAATTCTGCTGCAAAAGGCAAAGGAGGGCGTGGAAGTCCGCATTCTTATGGATGCGTTCGGGTCGATGGGTCGGCTTTCCGCAAAGTACTGCCGCTTTCTGCGGCGGAATAACGTCCGCATCCGAGCCTTCAACCGACTTTCCGCCGTGCTTTCCGCTTCGTTTGACTGTCGGGATCACCGCAAAATCGCCGTGATAGACGGAGTTACGGGCTACACGGGCGGCGCGAATATTTCCGACGAGTACGTCAATCTGACGCACCCTTACGGCAAATGGAAGGATACGGCGGTGCGCATTTGCGGGGCGGAAGCGCACAACCTGACCGCTCTCTTTTTAGAACAGTTCGACGCTACGAAAAAGCCTTGCGCCGATTACGGGCGGTATTTCCCCGTGGTGCAGACGGAAGAAAGGGTATCCTCGGAAGGAGAAGCGGAAGAAAAGAGAGGGGGGTATGCAGACGGGGAAAACTTTGCAGACAGGGAACCGGGCGCAGATACAGAAAGAAATGCAATCGAGGAACGGGGCGTAGATGCAGGGGCGGATTCAGACAAACGGGGCGTAACCGGGGAACCGGGTGCGGACGGGGAAATCGTGGCAAGCGGGGGACGGTGCGCAAATGCAGAAAGAAATGCAAACGGGGGACGGGGATGGGCGCATTGCTTCGGGGACGTGCCGGAACGCTTCGGGTTTGACCGCATCGGGCAAAACGTGTACCTCGATATCCTGAACCGTGCAAAGCGGTATGCGTATATCATGACGCCGTACCTCGCTTTGGATTATCGCACGCTGTGCGCACTTCGGCTTGCCGCCCTGCGTGGGGTAGACGTGCGCATCGTAACGCCGCATATCCCCGATAAAAAGGCGGTGTTCCGGCTGACCCGCTCCTACTATGCGCCGCTGAAAGAGGCGGGCGTGCGGATTTTTGAATGGGAGCAAGGTTTTCTGCACGCCAAAGCCATCCTTGCCGACGGCACGGAGGCGGTGGTCGGGTCGATCAATCTCGACTTTCGGAGTATGTCGCATCACTTCGAGTGCGGCGCGCTCCTTTGCGAAGAAGCCGTGCTTGCCGATATCGAGCGGGATTTTGCGGCTACCATGCGGCAAAGCGTGGAAGTTTGCCGCCTGCCCAAGGAGAACTTCCTGAAAAAAGCGGCGGTTGCCCTCTTGCGGCTGTTTGCGCCGCTGTTGTAAACACGGTGCGACGGAATCGTCGGTGCGGGGACAGGCGGAAACGGGGATAGGAGAAAAAAACGAACCCGAAAAACTTTTCGGGTTCGTAAATGAGGAGGACAAAAAAATATAGTTGATAAGCATTCAATATATAGGCTTTTGTTTATAAGCACAAGCTTGCGGGCAGGGTGAATAGCCCGAATTCCAACGCAAAGATATAGAAATAGTAAGCCGTAAATAGAACGAGCGCAACCACGCCGAACGTTCTGCCGAGCCGATGCCGTTTGCCCACCGAGAAGAGGAACAACAGGAGCGTTGCAAAAACAGAGAGGATGCCGTCGTAAACGAAGGACATTTCAAAGGCGATGGGTTTAAAGATGGCGCTGACGCCGACGACCATCAGGATATTGAAGATATTGCTGCCGATGATATTGCCGATGGCAAGATCGGTTTTGCCCTTTTTGGCGGCGGTGATGTTGGTGATGAGTTCGGGCAGGGAAGTACCCAAAGCAACGATGGTGAGCCCGATGACCCGCTCGTGCACGCCGAAGGAACGAGCCAGTTCCTTGGCGGAAAAGACTGCAAGTTGCGACCCGCCCACGACGACGCCTGCGCCCACGATAGTGGTTACGATGAGAAACCAGAGCTTGTCCTGCACGGGTTGGAGCTTTTGTTGCACGGCGCGGACGATTTTCCAGCGGCTTTCCTCGTCTGCCGTTTCCTCTTCCGCGGCGTATTCGGGATGCTTTTTTGCCATGAGCACCGTATACACGATAAAGAGGACCATGAGCAGGAATAAAAGCAAGCCGTCCATACGGGAAACCTGATTGTTGAACGAGCCCAAAAGCACGAGCAGGGCGGAGACGGCGAGCAGAAACGGAAGCTCGATTGCATAGGAGCTCTTTTTGACGGCGATGGGCGCAAGTATCGAAGTTACGCCGAGAATGAGCAAAATGTTGGTCAGGTTACTGCCGACGGCGTTGGCGATGGAGATCTGACCGCTTTCGGAACCCGTGCCGAGCGCGTCCGTCAAAGAGACGGAAAATTCGGGCAGGGAAGTGCCGATGGCAACGATGGTGAGCCCGATGATGAGTTCGGAAACGTGCAGTTTTTTGGCGATGCCGCTTGCGCCGTCCACGAACCAGTCTGCGCCCCGGATGAGCAGGAAGAATCCGAGCGCCAGCAGGGCAATATAGCCCAGTGTTTGCAGAAGAAACATGATTTTACCTCTCCGATCTGAAAAAAATTTTTTGTCGGCAGGTCTACAAAAAAAGACCCCCGACCGCTCGCTTTTGAGCGATCGAAAGTCTTGTTCTTTGCGGGGTTGCAAAGCCTGCCGACACGTGGCGCTTCCCCACGGGTTATGTTGCCGGACAGATGATAACTACTCCCTTTCGTTACGTCTATTATACCCCGACAAAAAAAATATGTCAACGCTTTTTTAAAAAGCATTTGCTTTTTTTTGTCGGATATGCTATACTTTTTTTATTCTGATGCGAGGTGCGGTTATGGCATACGAAGTATATTTGAAAAAGAACGAAGAAAAGCGGATTATGGACGGGCACAGCTGGGTCTACTCCAACGAAGTCGCCCGTATAGAGGGCAAGGATAAAAACGGCGAGCTTGCCACCGTGTACGATTACAGCGGCAGATTCATCGGCAAGGGCTACATCAATCACGCCAGCAAAATTTTAGTGCGGATCTTTATCCGGCACAACGAAGAGGACGGCGAAGAACTCTACCGCACCCGGATTGCCGCCGCCAACGCCTATCGGCAGGCTCTGGGCTACACGAACGCCTACCGCATGGTGTTTGCGGAAGCGGACGGGCTCCCTGCGCTCATCATCGATAAATATGCGGATATACTCGTTATGCAGTGTTTATCGCTCGGAATCGACAAGCGCAAGGGCATGATCGTAAAAATACTGACGGAACTCTTTTCCCCGAAGGGCATTTACGAGCGGAGCGACGTTGCCGTGCGCGCCAAGGAGGGGCTGCCCGAAGTGAAGCAGGTGCTCTACGGCGAAGTGCCCGACTGGGTGGAGATAGAGGAAAACGGCGTAAAGATGCTGGTGGACGTGAAGAACGGGCAAAAGACGGGCTACTTTTTAGATCAGAAGGAAAACCGCTTTGCCGTCCGCAGGTACGCCCGCGGCGGCGAAGTGCTGGATTGTTTCTCTAACAGCGGCGGATTTTCCTTAAACGCCGCCCTCACCGCCCAAAAGGTGTATGCGGCGGATATTTCCGCCTTTGCGCTGGAAAACGTGCGCCGCAATGCGGAGTGCAACGGCATTTCCAATATAGAAACGGTGTGCGGGGACGTATTCACGCTGCTTCGGGAATACAAGGCGCAGGGCAGAAAGTTCGACCTCGTCGTTTTGGATCCGCCTGCCTTCTGCAAATCGGCGGCGGAAGTCAGGGACGCCTACCGTGGCTATAAGGACATCAATATTTTAGGCATGAAGCTCGTCAAAAACGGCGGCTTTTTAGCGACGTGTTCCTGTTCCCACTACATGACGCTGCCACTGTTTGAAAAGATGCTCATCGAGGCGGCAAAGGAAAGCGGCAGAACGGTGCGCAGCGTGGAAATCAAGTCGCAGGCACCCGACCACCCCGCCCTCCTTTGCGCAGAAGAGACGCAGTACTTAAAGTTCTTCGTGTTGCAGGTTCTCGGATAAAGGGGCGCAATCCGAGGCGTTTTGCGGGTTCTTGCGACCGATTCGGAAAAAGAAAACGGGAAGCCGTCGGGCGCAATACGGGGGGGCGTTTTGCGGGTTCTTGCAAAATCCGACCGTTTTTTTCACGGAAATGTAAAAAATGCCAATCTTTGCTATGAAATTTTCAAAAATAAAAAAAATAAACTTTTTGCGTTGAATATTTGACATTCCTGCGGAGAAATGTTATATTATATATGCTGTTGAAAATACAGAAACAAAAGGTACAACTAAAGATTTCAGCCGATATATACTTTCATAAAAGCGAGGGCGAAAGAGTTTCTACCGCAATGCCCGTAAATTGCGACTATTGGTCTTTGGAAAGCGGGCGCAGACTTTGGATGCGAACCGACCCGGGGAGAGTATGAGGCGAAAACTTTGCGTTTTTGCCTTTTTTATATTTTTTTGCACGAGGGGGACAAGCCAAAATGAAGGAATTGGAAGAAAAGATCGTAAGAGAAGCGCAGGTTCTGCCCGGACACGTACTCAAAGTGGGCAGCTTTTTGAACCAGCAGGTGGATACCGTCTTCTTAAAAAAGATGGCGCAGGAAACGGCGCGCCTCTTTGCAGGGCTCGGCGTGACGAAAGTACTCACCGTGGAAGCCTCCGGTATTTCCTTTGCGACGGCGGTTGCCATGGAAATGAACGTGCCCATGGTATTTGCCAAAAAGCACCCGTCCGCCAATATGAGCGGTGCGCAGCTTTGCTCGCCCGTATATTCCTATACGCATAAAACGACTTATAACATCGTCGTCAGCAGAGATTACATAAAGCCCTGCGATAAAGTCCTCATCACCGACGACTTTTTGGCAAACGGCAACGCCCTGAAGGGTCTCATGGAAATCGTGGACCAGGCAGGCGCAACCGTAGTGGGGTGCTGTGCGGAAATCGAAAAGGGTTTCCAGGGCGGCGGCGACGAGCTTCGGGCAAAGGGCGTAAAAGTGGAGTCCCTTGCCATTGTGGAAAGTATGACCGACGACGGTAAGGTTACTTTCCGTTCCTGATTTCGCAATAATTTTTATGTTTCCGTTTTCGGACGGAAAAAGGAGTTTTTTGTTATGAAAAAGTTTTTGACGCTTGTTCTTGCAACGATCATGGCTGTTCTTACGCTCGGTACGCTTGCAACCATGTCCGCTTGCGGTTCCAAGATGACCGTAGGTCTCATCACGTTGCACGGTGAATCTTCTACTTACGATAAGAACTTTATCGACGCTATGAAGACGGCTTGCGCTAACCTCGGGCTTTCCGACGAACTGATGATCATATCCGGCATCGAAGAAGACAATACCTGCTACGAAGCCGCTAAGGATATGGTAGACCAGGGTTGCAAAGTCGTATTTGCAGACTCTTTCGGTCACGAACCTTTCCTCATTCAGGCAGCAAAGGAATTCCCCGAAGTGCAGTTCGCACACGCAACCGGTACTTCTTCCAAGGTACAGAACCTGCCTAACTTCCACAACGCATTCGCTTCCATCTACGAAGGCAGATACCTTGCAGGCGTTGCCGCAGGTATGAAGCTTGCCGCTATGGTAGAAGCAGGTCAGATCAAGGCAAGCAACATGGAAGGCGATAACATCATCGTCGGCTACGTCGGCGCACATCCTTACGCAGAAGTTAAGTCCGGTTATACTTCCTGGTTCCTCGGCGTACAGTCCGTTGTTCCCAACACCGTTATGAAGGTTCTCTTCACCGGTTCCTGGTACGACGAAACGGCTGAAAAGACCGCTGCAAACACCCTGATCAACGCAGGTGCGGCTATCATTTCCCAGCACGCCGACTCCATGGGCGCACCCTCCGCTTGCGAAGCAGCAGGCGTTCCCAACGTTTCCTACAACGGTTCCACGCAGACTTCCTGCCCCAACACCTACATCGTATCTTCCAAGATCAACTGGGTTCCTTACTTTGAATACCTCATCAAGAACACCCTCGACGGCAAAAAGGTAGATACCGACTGGGTTGGTACGCTGGGAAACGGTGCGGTTGCTCTGACGGAACTGGGTAGCGTTGCTACCGCAGCCGGTACCGCCGAAAAGCTGGAAGAAGTCAAGGCTCAGCTCATGGCAGGTACGTTGCACGTATTCGATTGCTCCAAGTTCACCGTAAACGGCGAACACCTTACCTCCTATGCAGCCGATATCAACGGCGACTATCAGCCCGATGAAGGCGTAAACGTTATCAAGACGGACGCAAACGGCGTAACCTACTTCGCTGAATCCGACGTAGCCGACTTCCGTTCCGCTCCTTACTTCGATCTCGATATCGACGGCATCACGGTTCTTACGACCACCAACTAATTCACACATTTCAATTCAACTTAGGGACAGACGGGGAGCGAGTTTTTGTTCTCCGCCTTATCCCGTTTCAGGGGTACGGTCGATTTCGGGCAAAAAATCGGTCCATCCGAAAAACTTTTTAAACTATAAAGGCAGGTACGCACCGTGGAAAATACGGAAAACATGGAAAACATGGAAAATTCGGAAAACGTGGAACGTAAGGAAAATTCCGTTGCGTTGGAACTTAGGGGCATCTGTAAATACTTCGGCAACGTCAAAGCCAACGAAGGCGTCGATCTCGTTGTCAAAAAAGGGGAAATTTTATCTTTGCTCGGGGAAAACGGCAGCGGTAAAACTACCCTGATGAACATCATTTCCGGTATCTACTTCCCGGACGAGGGGCAGATCTTTATTGACGGCAAGGAAGTCGTCATCCGTTCCCCGATGGAAGCCTTCCAATACAGAATCGGTATGATTCATCAGCATTTCAAGCTGATAGACGTCTTTACCGCCGCGCAGAACATCGTGCTCGGCATCAAGGACGGCTCCCGTTTCCGCATGAAGGACGTCAATCAAAAGGTTCGGGATATCGCCGATAAGTACGGCTTTATCATCGACCCCAAAAAGAAAATTTACGATATGTCCGTCTCCGAAAAGCAGACGGTGGAAATCGTAAAGGTGCTGTATCGGGGTGCGGATATCCTCATCTTAGACGAGCCGACCGCCGTACTGACCCCGCAGGAAACGCAAAAGCTCTTTGCCGTGTTGCGCCGTATGCGGGACGACGGCAAGGCGATCATCATCATAACGCATAAACTCCACGAAGTCCTCTCCGTCTCCGACCGTGTTTCCGTACTGCGCAAAGGCAAGTACGTCGGCTCTATCGAAACGAAGGACGCCAACGAATCCATTCTCACGGAAATGATGGTCGGCAAAAAAGTCGAACTCAACATTCAGCGGGACGACCCCGTCAATCCCGAGGACAGGCTCATCGTTGAAAATCTGGACTGCATGAATCGGGAAGGCGTCAAGGTGCTTTCCGGCGTCTCCTTCACGGCGCGCTCGGGGGAAATCCTCGGCATTGCCGGCATTGCGGGCAGCGGTCAGCGGGAACTTTTGGAAGCGATCGCCGGGTTGCAGAAGGTGAATAACGGCTCCATCCGCTACATGGACCCCGAATCGGGCGAGGAAGTGGACCTGCGTTCCAAAACGCCCGTACAGATCCGCGATTTAGGCGTGCGGCTCTCCTTCGTGCCGGAAGACAGACTGGGCATGGGGCTTGTGGGCAGTATGGACCTCGTGGACAACGTGATGCTGCGCAGTTACTCCAAGGGCAAGAGCCCCTTCCTCGACCGCAAAAACCCGGGCGCACTGGCAAACGACATCGTAACCAATCTGGAAGTGGTAACGCCCGGCGTGCATACGCCCATCCGCAAACTTTCGGGCGGCAACGTGCAAAAGGTGCTCGTCGGCAGGGAAATCGCTTCCCTTCCCAAAGTCATGATGGCGGCGTACCCCGTGCGGGGATTGGATATCAACTCTTCTTACCTCATCTATAACCTGCTGAACGAACAGAAGCGGAACGGCTCCGCCGTCATCTTCGTCGGGGAGGACCTCGACGTGCTCATCGAACTCTGCGACCGCATCTTAGTGCTCGGTTCGGGTAAGGTTACGGGCATCGTGGACGGCAGAACGGCAAAGAAGGAGGAACTCGGCCTCCTCATGACGAAGACCGTCGGCATATACGAAGAGAATCAGAAAGCGCAAGCATCGGAGGAAAGCAATGAATAACGAAGAAGTAAAAAAGCTGCACGAACCGCTCTTTCACATTGAAAAGCGTGGCGGCGTATCGAAGAAAAAGGCGTGGGGCATTCGGGGCATCGGCATCCTCGTAGCCGTCGTCATCGTTTCTATTCTGGCGGCAATCATGTTGCAGGCGGACCCGTTCACGTTCTTCGGCAAAATGTTCGAGGGCGCGTTCGGTACTACCAACCGTATCTGGAATATGCTTCGGGATACCGCCATTCTGCTCGGCTTTGCGCTCGCCATCGTGCCTGCGTTCCGTATGCGGTTTTGGAACCTCGGCGCAAACGGGCAGGTGTTGATGGGCGCATTCGCCTGCACCGTCTGTATGTTCTACCTGTACGGAAAAATCCCCCTCGGCGTACTCGTTCCGCTCATGGTGATAAGCTCCGTTGCGGCAGGTATGCTCTGGGCGGCTATCCCCGCCGTTTTCAAGGCGTTCTTCAATACGAACGAATCCCTCTTCACGCTCATGATGAACTACATTGCGGAGTCGCTCGTAACGTTCACGATCACGGTTTGGGTGCCCAACGGCAGCGGCTCCTTGCCGCCCATCATTCCCGGCGGACTCAAGCTGTTCGATAACGCTTACATTCTGCCCATTCTCATCATAGCGCTGCTCACGGTGGGTATGTTCTTCTATCTGCGCATATCCAAGCAGGGGTACGAGCTCACCGTCGTCGGCGAATCGGAAAACACCGCCCGCTACATCGGCATCAACGTAAAAAAGGTCATCATCCGCACGCTGGCTATCTCCGGCGCCATCTGCGGTCTCGTCGGCTTCCTGCTTTCGGGCTGTATGTCCGGTACCATCAATCCGCAGATCCATTCGGGCTACGGATTCACCGCCATCATCGTTACGTGGCTGGCGCAGTTCAATCCGCTCGTCATGGCAGGCGTTGCCTTCCTCGTCATCTTCGTCAACCGCGGCATGAAGAGCGGTATCAAACCTGCCTTCGGGCTCACCACGGAAGCGTTTGCCAACATCGTTACGGGTATCATCTTCTTCTGCGTGCTGGCATTCGAGTTCTTCATCGTGTACAAATTCAAATACAGATCGGACGTGGAAGAAAAGATGAACGCCTTTAAGGCAAAGTTCAAAAAGAAGTCTGCGGCAAAAGTCGCAACGGAAGCGACTTCGGACGGCGTGGTTGCTTCGGAATCCGCTTCGGAAGCGGCTGAAAAAGCAAACGGCGCGGGCGATGCGGAAAACGGCGAAAATGCTGCCGAAAAGGCGACGGAAGAAGTAAACAAGGAGGAAGAATAATATGGTGGTATTTCTCACGGGAGCCATTGCGCTCGGCGTAACCTTCCTGTTCGGTTGCGTGGGGGAAATCCTCACGGAAAAAGCGGGGCATCTGAACCTCGGTATTCCCGGCATCATGAGCGTCGGCGCCATGGGCGGTTGCTTGGGCGTATCCCTCTACATGGGCGCGTTGTCCGATCCGAACAACGCAAGCTATATATTGCTCCTTTTGATCGGCATTTTGAGTTCCGCCTTCTTTGCGGGCATCATGGGGCTCATCTACGCCTTCCTCACCATCAGTATGCGTGCCAATCAGAACGTAACGGGGCTCATCCTCACCATCTTCGGCACGGGGCTCACGGAATTCGTTATGGAAGCCAAGGTGGACAGATCCCTCCTTGCCAAGGCAAGCACGTATTTTACGCAAAGTCTGCCCTTTGCAGGTAAGCTCGGCTGGTTTGGGGAAATCTTCCTCTCCCACGGCATTTTAGTATATATTGCCATCGCCATCGCCATCGTTGCGGCGTGGCTGTTGCAAAAGACGCGCATCGGTCTGAGCCTCCGTGCCGTCGGGGAAAACCCTGCCACGGCGGACGCTGCCGGCATCAACGTAACGGCGTACAAGTATGCGTTCACGCTCATCGGTGCGGCGGTTGCAGGCATGGGGGGACTTTACTATATCATGGACTACCTCAAGGGCAGCTGGGAATACGGCATCGACTCGCTCGGCTGGCTTGCCATTGCGCTCGTTATCTTCACGTTGTGGCGCCCCGACCTCTCCATTCTCGGTTCGTTCGTGTTCGGCGCACTGTATATTGCATCCTACTCCATCATGGGTATTTCCTTTGCGCAGATGCAGCTTTTAAAGATGTTGCCTTACGTAGTAACCGTTATCGTGCTGATCGTTACGAGTATCGTCGGCAAAAAGGAAACGCAACCCCCTGCCAGTCTGGGACTTTCCTACTTCCGGGAGGACAGATAGCACGGCAGGATTCCCCCGTAAGGGCGGTGTATGCAGGACTTTTGCGCCACCCGTAAATGCGGAAGTGTAGAACACGGAGAAAATTGCACAAGGAAAACACGGTCGGACCCGAAATATTCGGGCCCGACTTTTTGAATGGCGGAAATTCGCCCGTCAAGCTACCGCTTGAGCAGCCGATTCAGATGCCGATTCGGTTGTCGATTCGGTTGTCGGTCAGGAACGGGCGGTTACAATCAAAGCAATGGAACGTTTCCGAGGAATCCGCAGCGGGATACGGATGCTCTTTTCGTTCGAGTCAATATATCCTTTTATTTGTTTGGATATATTTTAAAATAACTATTGAAAATACAATAAACGTATGCTATAATAAGAAAGAGTCGGCGCAAACGATTTTTTTGTCGACAATTCTGAAAAAGAAAGGAAAAGAAATGGAAGCTCCAAAGAAGAAAGAAAGAGCAAAAGCTTATAAAGATTGGTTG
Organism: uncultured Clostridia bacterium; assembly: GCA_945833955.1. GTDB lineage: Bacteria > Bacillota > Clostridia > Christensenellales > Borkfalkiaceae > CAMAGA01. Next base: position 1,662 of record CAMAGA010000030.1, on the reverse strand, counting down.
ATTGCCGTAATCCGGGCGATCCTGATATGCGGTTTATTCGGTGCGTATTATCCGATCGGCAAAGCGTTGAAGGCGTGGAATCCCTCCGTTGCTGCCGTTACCGATACGGCGGCGGGCGTGCTGCTTGGGATAGTTCTGATATCTGCCTGCTATATTTTGACCATGTGGCACTACATGAGCGTAAAGCGCAAAAAAATAGAGCGGAAGCATCGGAATGAAATCTTTTTCATCGGGTTTGCCATAGCCATCAGCCTGATCGTGCGGTTTGCCTTCTTCTGGAATGATTGGCGGCAGGAAAACCCCGACGGAACGCTGTCCGTTTTGGGCGGAATCAGCCTCTTTTTTGAGTCCATGTATTCCATGATCGGCGGCATGACGTTCGAGGGGTTGCCCGAATCCGCATTTCTGAACTCGTATTTTATCTGCCTCTATTACGGCGTAACGCTGTATGCAGGGCTCGTTGCGCTCAGTATCATCACCGTAAACGTCAGCTACGAAACGTACAGCTGGTTTACGCTGCTCACGCAAAGGAAAAAGTCGGATAATATTTATATTTTTACCACGGCTACCGTGGACACCTTCCTTTTGGCAAACAGCATAGACGAGCAGGAAAAAGAGCAGGGGAAAAAGCCGCTCGTCATCTTTGCAGGCAACGAATTGGAGGCGTTCGATAAAAAGAACACGGTGCACCTTGCCATCATGCGCAAGGGGTTCATCTATTGGTCGTACCCCAAGGGGCAACACAAGAGCAAGGATAAGTCCGTTTTGGAAAAGTTGCACGTCCTCTTCCCCAATTACGAGTACGGAAAGGGCAAGGAACGGCTGACGGGGCGGAAAATTTCCATCTTTGCGATGGGCGTGGATAAACGGGAGGAAGGTCTGGAAGCAAAGAACTACGATATCGTAGTGGACGAGGTGACTTCCACCTACCGCGCGCAGAGCAAATTCCGTAATCGGAAGATCGTCGTCCATTATTATATATTGACGAATAATTACGTCAACTACTCCTTTTACGAGCGCAAATTCAAAAAGCTCATTGCGGATTGCGTGCAGGCCGAAATGGAGCACTCCCCCGAAAAATTCCAAAGAGCGGAAAACGAGTACGGCATAAACCCAGCTGAAATGTTTGCAAAGTGCGTGGCGTTTAACCGAAAGCTCTATCAGGTACACGTTCTGAGCGAGGCGTTGCTTGCCTCGGAAACGTTGCTTCGCGGCCGTCTGCAAACGTATAAGCGTATGAAAGATCGGCAACCCGTTGCGCAGCCCGTAATAAATTGTACGGCACCGGGTACGGAAGCTACGGCGGAAGTAAGAGCGGAAGTAAGAGCGGAAGTTAAGGCGGAAGCGGCGGTGACGGAAACAGAGGCGGCGGCGACTGCGGTGCAGGGTTTGCAGGAGTGGGATGCCCGCCCCGACGGCGACAATCGTTACAGGATAGCGGTGGTGGGATTCGGCCAGACGGGTCAGCAGGCGGCGTTGCACCTCTATACGCAGACGGCGTACGTGGACGAAAGCGGCAGGCCTTCCAAGTGCAGTATAGACGTATTCGATCAGGACGCGGCGGCGATTGCGGGGTACTTTTGCGGAGTCAATCCGTACTTCCTCGTAACCGAAAACGGCACGGATCAACCTGCCGACCGCAAAAAAGCCGACCTCGAAAAA
>CAMAGA010000029.1 GCA_945833955.1 uncultured Clostridia bacterium | reverse complement strand
AAAAGAGGCGGAAAAGAAGGAGCGGGCAGGCATCCCCACGGGCGGTTATGCGGACGATTCCGTGGCTTCCGATAACTATTTTTTGTTTGGAGAAAAAGAGAATGAACGAAAACTTTCGCAACTTGCAGATTTTAAAGAACCGTGTGCAATCGGGCAAGCGCAGGCAGGACCGATACATACTGACGAGAATGAAAACGCTGAAACTGCTTGCGACGACGGCAATCCGATGGACGGACGGGACGGAAGAGGAGATAGCGGACGGGGAGACGACCGAAGCGATAAGGGAAGCGGCGATGGCGGAAGAAACGGAGAAGGAAGCGGCGACGGAAGCGGCGATGACGGACGGGACGGAGACGGAATAGAGGACAAAGCGAACGGGAGCGAAGAGCCCAAAGTCGTATTCGACGCGTCGGTGGAATCGCTCTTTAAAAAAGCGGAGGAAGGGCAGACTTATTACGAGAGCGTGCAGACGGAAATAGAGGCAATGTTTGCTGCGGGGGAGCGGGACGTTCGCTTAGAAAAGATGATGCCCGATTCCGAGTGGATCAGGATACCTTGCGGTAAAAACAAGTTTTATGCCGTGGGAATAATGAAGATGCGCGGCAAGGTGCGATATATCTTTTACGGCGTGCCGGCAAAATTTACCGATCCGGTCAAGGAAAAATTCAAAAGGTGGTGTTCCTTTGTGCCGATTACGCCCGATTCGGAGGGGGAAGGATACAGAATACTTTGTCAGGATGCGGAAACGGGGGCGTGCATACGGCTTTCCGAAGTATAAAAGAAAACTCGCTTATCCAAGATAAGCGGGTTTTTTTGGTTTTTGCAGAGTAAAACCACGCCTTAGCGGCGTGGTTTGTTTTTGATAAGGAAGATTACTGATAGATAATTTTTGCCCTGCAATCCTGCGCCCAGTTGGCGTTCCATGCCGAACCGGTAGTCTGGGCTCTGCCGCCCTTGACGTAGATGGTCTGACTTTCCGTCCAGCCGGCAAAGACTCTTGCGCCCATGCTGTTTACGCCTGCGTGAATGACGATTTTTTCCACGTTGGTACAGCCTTCAAACGCTGCGCCGGAAATCTGATGAATGCTTTCCGCAAGCTTGATTTCCCGTAAGTTGACGCAGTTTTTAAATTCCGATTCCCAGATCGTAACGCCGGATACGATATCCGCCGTGCGCAGATTCTGCTTTACGGCTTGCGGTATATCGTGCATGACTCGTGCGGAAGCGGCAACTTCTTCCAGCGCAGTACAGCCTTGGAAGATGCCTTCCTGCATCTGGGTTGCACATTCGGAAGCCACGAAGCGCTTCAACGATCTACATCCTTCCAAAGCGTTTTTGCCCACCCGTATCACGGAAGACGGCAGTATGATTTCCGTCAGGGACGTACAGCCGCGGAACGCGCCTTCCTCTACGGATTTTACGGAGAGCGGAATGAGCACTTCGGTAAGGGAAGAACAATCGGAAAAGGCGTATTCGCCTATGGTCTGCACGCTGGGCGGCAGGATTACCTCCCGAAGGGAGCTGCAACCGGCAAAGGCGCCTGCGCCTACGCCGGATAAACTCTCCGGTAAAACCACGCGTTTGAGCAATTCGGGGTGCTTGAATGCGCTCTGATAGCCTTTGCGGGTACTCTTGCCCTTGATATCCACGATGCCGATGGGGATGATCAGTTCGCCGGGGCTGCCTTTCCCCTTGGGAGCGTTCTCCCGGGGCACTTTGACCTTTTTCTTGCGGGTGAAGAGCGACTCCAACGGGAAGTCCAGTACGGTTGCATCGCCCTTGTAGAGCAGCAGCACGCCGTCCTTGACCTTATTCTTTTGCGCAAACATTTTATATTCGACGAGTTTTTGGTATTCCTTGATGTCCTGCCTGATTTCTTCCACCCGTGCCATTCGCGCTCTCTTCTGCTTTTCTATAAAACTGCGGTAATATTCGGAGAGCTGCACGCCGGAATACCGTACCGCCTTTTTGAACTCATCCATCAGGGAAAAATCTTCCCGATAGAGAACGAGCCCTTCGTCCTCACGCACGTTGCACTTGGCTTTGAGCAGACGCCACCAGTACTCCCCGTTTTTGGGATAGCGGGAAAGCAGTTTAAAGTACCCGTCCTCGGCGGCTTCAAATTCGCCTGCGGCAAGGCGCTTTTCGCATTCTTCCGCTAACGACTCCTCTTCCTTCGCCTGCGATTCCAGTATGGAGTTGTAATAGGCAAGCTGTTCTTCCCCTGCAAATTTCAGCGCATTTTTAAATTCTCTCGTGGCGGAAAAATCGGAATAGCAGTGCGTAAATTCCGCATCGTCCTTGATGCCGAACTTGCATTCGAGCAGTCTCCACCAGAGCTGACTGTCTTCCGGTGCGCCCTTGATGAGCTTGGTATAGATTTCGGCGGCTTGCTCAAAGAGTCCTGCGCTACGGGCTTCGTCCGCTTCGGCAAGGCGGTCGCTCTTTTGCGCTCGCTGTGCCAAAAGGATGCTTTCGTACCGCTCGGAGAGTTTCTGCGTCGGTTTTACGGTTACGGCTTCCTCTGCTCCGTTTTCCTGCGGAACTGCGGGAGTTTCATCCGTTTGCGCTTGCGTTTGTGCCGTTGTTTCGGTCTGCGGCTGTGCTTCCAAGGTCGGCTCGGTTGCTTCGGTTGCTTCGGTTGCTTCGGCTTGCGGCTGTGCTTCGGCGGTTGCTTCCGTTGCGGCGGCTTCTTCCGCTATACGGGCGAGGCGTACCGCTTCCCGATATTCCTCCGTTTGGGAAAAATCGCCGTCATAGTGCAAAAGATCCTCTTCCGCGCGCACTCTGCAACGGCAGAGCAGGGCGAGCCAGCGGTATTCCGCTTCTTCCGGGAACATGGCGACGAGTTCGGAAATCGCCTGTTTTGCACGGTGGAAGTTACCGTTTGCAATATAGTTGCGGGCGTCGGCATTGAGTTTCTGAATGCGGAATTCCCGATTCTTCCTGCCGATTTCCGTATAGTAAGCGGCGCGGTCGTCCTCCGAGTAGCGGATGGCGCGCACGTATTCGATGAGCGTGGTAAAATCCGAGCCGTAGGTGAGCAAGGCTTCGTCGGTGCGGCACTTGCAATAGGTTTTTAAGAGCAGCCACCACGTACTGCCCGTATGCGGGGAGATGTTGTTTAAAATATTATTGATAGAATCTTCGGCGGCTTGCCATGCGCCCCGCTGTAAAAGAACTTCGGCGTCCGCTTCAAAGCGGGAAACGTAACTCTGAATCTGCCGCCTTGCGATGGAGTAGTAGTATTCGGCGTCCTTTTTATCGGCAAGCTCTAAAATTTTGGTAAAATCTTCCCTTGCGGCAAGATCGCCTTCCGTGGAGATCAAGTCTTCATCCGTAGAGGCGTTCAGGTTTGCCTTTAAAAGTTGCCAGCGGAATTCTGCGTCTTCCGGTACGGCGTTGACCAGCTTTTCATAACAATCCTTTGCGCCGGCAAAGTCCTTTGCGGCAAGGCGTTCTTCGCCCGTCTTTTCCATTTGGGAAATGAATTTGCGGCGCTGTCTTCTGGCAACGTCCCGGTATTCCTCCGCAACGGATTCTTCCGCATAGCGCAAAGCGCATTCGTATTCTTCGCAAAGGCTCATATCGGTGAGCGAATTGATGAGCTCCCGTTCGTTTCTGGCGCCGCAACGGTACATGAGCGCAGTCCACCAACGTTCGCTTTCCTTAGGGAAGATATTGGCAAGCTTGAGCGCGGCGTCGTAAGCGGCGGCGGTATCGCCGGTGCGCGCGGAGCGGCGGATCGTTTCTTCCAGACGTTCCACTCTGCCGTTAAAGTTGTCTTCGCCCATCTGTTTGTAGGCGGTTTTTAATTTGCCGCGCGCCAAACGGACGGCCTTGGTATATTCTGCAAAGGCACGGATATCCTGATCGCTTGCAACGAGGGCTTCGTCGTTTGCAACGCCGACCATACACTTTAACAGTAACCACCACATTTCCGGGCTGTCGGGCAGAATCTCCGCCATAATTTCCCGTACGTAATCGGCGGCAACGGAAAAGTTCCCGTCCTCCATTTCCATTTCGATCCGTTTGAGTTTGAGATCGATATTCAGGGTTTTGATGTCAGCCATTTTCTCTCCTTATGGGTATACAGGTGCAAAAGGGGCGGACAATCGGATAAAACCGAATGCTCCGCCCGTAAAAATGTGTAAAAAATTTTTTTATTTTGGGCGAGGTCCCGAACGGTTATTCGGTAGCAAGCAACGCTAATTCATCCATGCTGGTCAAGCCGTTTAAAACGTATTTGCGGCAGGACTCCCAAAGGGTAATCATGCCCTGTTCCAAGGCCTTATCACGGAAGGTACTCATGTCTACGTTTTTGCTCACGGATTCACGCAGTTCTTCGTTTAGGAACATAATTTCATGTACGCCGACACGCCCTTTGTAGCCCGTGTTGTTGCAGAATTGGCAACCGTTGGGGGCAGGACGGTAAATAGAGACGGGTTCGGTAATTTTCAGTACGTCCATCTCCCTCTGTTTGGTAACGAATTTCTTTTTGCAGACGGGGCAGAGCCGTTTTACGAGTCGCTGTGCGATGACGGCAACGAGTGCGTCCGCAACCAGATAGTCGCTCGTACCCATATCGATGAGACGGGTAACGGCGCCGGGTGCGTCGTTCGTATGCAGGGTACTGAATACGAGGTGACCCGTGATAGCGGCACGAATGGCGATCTGTGCGGTTTCTTCGTCTCGGATTTCACCGATCATGATGACGTCGGGGTCCTGACGGAGAATGGAACGCAGTGCGGAAGCGAAGGTCATATCCGCCTTGACGTTGACCTGCGTCTGGTTGATGCCGTGCATGGAATATTCCACGGGGTCTTCTACGGTGATGATGTTTAAATCCGGTTTATTGAGTTCTTTTAAGAAGGAATAGAGCGTGGTGGATTTACCGCATCCCGTAGGACCCGTCAGCAGAATGACGCCGTGCGGCTGCGCAAGAATTTTATCTATAATTAGGTTTTCTTCCGGGAAGAAACCGAGGTCGGCACGGGAGAAGTTGAAGGAGTTTTTATCGAGGATACGGATAACGAACTTTTCGCCGTAAATGGTGGGGAGCGACGACACACGGAAGTCGTATTCGCTGCCGCTGATGTTCATGGAAATACGGCCGTCCTGCGGTATGCGGCGTTCCGCAATGTTCATGTTGGACATGATTTTAATGCGGGCGCAGATGGAAGGGAAGGATTCGATCGGGAAGGACGCACGTTCGGAAAGGTCGCCGTCGATACGGTAACGGACTCGAACGACCTTTTCATACGGTTCGATGTGGATATCGCTCGCACGGAAGGGAATGGCTTCCTTGATGATGGAGTCCACCAGCTGTACGGCAGGTGCGTTGATTACGTCGTTATTGGTGGGCAGGGCGGCAATATCGGGGCCTTGCGCCGCTTCTAAAATTTCGTCATCCTTCGCCTTTTGCAGGGAAGCGAGCGCCGCCGCCGTGGAAATCACCGCCGCTTTGGAGTCGAGCAGACGGTCTATCTGCGACGGGGGAACGAGCACGAAGTCCATTTTACCCGTATACACGGTGGCAAGCAGGGAGATACCGTTAAAGTCGAGCGGTCTGCCCACCGCAACCAAAAGTACGCCGTTGCGGTCTATATTGATGGGTACGATTTTGAGACGTTTTAAAACTTTAAAATTGAACTTATGTAAAAGTTCGTCGTCCGGCTCGAACATATCCATCTGCGCATAGGGCATATTGAAAAATTCGCCCAAAGCGGGAAGTTGCGCCGTTTCCGTACAGATACCCTTGACGAGCACGTACTTATCGACGGGCATTTTCAGTCGTTCGCAGTCTTCCAAAATGCGGTCGCGCTGATTCTTTTTGATGACCTTTTTATAAATATAGAATTGGAGTAATTCAAAATTATAGTTCATAGTTTTTCTCTTTCGTTTCGGATTAGAGTGCCTGTTCCATAATGGAGATCATAGGCGCATACATAGCAAAGAACATCAAACCGATGGAAACACCCATAAAGAGCATCAGGATGGGCTGTAACATACCCGTGAGGCGCTGAATGGAGTAATCGACTTCGCTATCGAAGAAGTTGCAGGTGGAAGAAAGCACTTCGTCCAACGTACCGGATTTTTCACCCGTTTCAATCATCTGCAAAAGTACGGGGTGGAAGATCTTCTTCGGCCCGAACGCCTGGGAAATGGTTGCGCCGTTGTTGACTTCCTCGATTGCGCCTTCAAAGATTTTAAAGGTATAGCGGTTGCCGACGAGCTTCTGCATAACGCGCAGAGCGTCTACGATATCCATACCTCTGCCCAAAAGCAACCCCATACTGCGGGAAAAGCGCGCGCTCAATACGCATACGTTCATCTTACGGAAGCCGGGGACGTGCATTTTGAGCCAATCCATGCCATACTTTACCTGCTTCAAACGGAAAAGCAGGAACAGGATCAGGGCAACGGCAAGCAGAACCAATAAAATGACGCGCCAATTTGCCGTCAGCCACGTACTGGCGGAGAACAACGCTTTGGAAATACCGGGCATTTCCACGTCCATCGAGGACAGGGCGTTGTTGAACATGGGCATGACGTAGAACATCATGAGCGCAATGACGCCGATGGTCAGCACTAAAAGCATGATAGGGTAGGAAAGCGCGCTCTTGATCTTTCGCTTCTGTGCGGAATCCTTTTCATAATAGTCTGCAAGGTTATTGAGTACGATATCGAGCGAACCGGAAACCTCGCCTACGTATACCATGTTGACGAAGAAGTCCGGGAATACCTTGGGGAACTTCTTCATGGCGTCGGAAAGCAGCATACCCGATTTTACGTCTTCGTAAACCGTGAGCAGTATCTGCACGAAGTACCCGGAGAATTTCTGTTTGGAGAGTGCGTCCAAAGAGTCGATGATGGGAATGCCCGCCGATACCATAATGGCAAACTGGTGGCAGAAGTTCGTCAGCTCCACGATGGTAACTTTACCGCTGACGGTAAAAAAGGCGTTCGGCCCCTTATCGGACTCCACTTTGCAGCTGACTAAAAAGAGATTTTGCAGGGAAAGCTTGGCTCTTAAGTCCGCTTCGTCTTCGGCAAGGAAATGCCCGGAGATCTTCTTTCGCTGCATATTGACGGCAGTGTATTTATATTTATGCAAAACAATTACCTCCTTAATTTATAAAAGAGAAATATACAGGTCGATGAGGAAGTTCCCCGCAAGCAGAGCGATCCACGAACCGACTACGAGGAAGGGACCGAAGGGATATTCCTTTCCGTTTTCTTCTTTATTCTTTAATTTGACGGCAACCAGCACGACGCTTGCGCTGAGCGAAGCGATGAGTACCATTACGAGAAGCGCTTTCCAGCCAAGCACAAAGCCGATGGCGGCGGCAAACTTGACGTCGCCTTGCCCCATGCCTTCCCGCTTTAAAACGAGCAGTGCGCCGAAGTAGATTAAGAGAAACAAGCCGAGCCCGCCGCCGAGCCCGATGAGCCGATCGTACCAGGCGAGTACGGCATGACCGGAGAACAAGTCGTACAGCAACATACCGACGCCGATGCCGAGGTAAATAAAGTGGAATCGGTCGGGGATGATGGTATGTTCATAGTCGATGAAGAATACGCAAAGCCCCACGGAGCAGGCGAGCATGGCGAGCACGGCGTAAACGAGCGTGATCGGGGCGGATACGTCGAAAAATGCCCAAAGGCAAAGGAGCCATAAAAGCATATTGCCCGCTTCCACAATCGTGTAGCGGAAGGTGATGTGCTGTTTGCAACTTCTGCACTTGCCGCCTAAAATAATGTAGGAAAGAATGGGGATATTGTCGTACCATTTCAGCTTATAACCGCATTTCGGGCAGTGGGAAGGCTCTTCGTTGCCGATAACGCTCTTCCCGATGGGTACGCGGTAAATGACTACGTTCAAAAAGCTGCCTACGCATACGCCGAATAACGCCGTGAAAATATAGGCAAAGATGAGATAGAGGGTTTGTATTTCCATAGTTTTTCTTTTAGAGTCCGGTTACGTCGATTGCGGATTGTGCTGCGCATGGGAATAATGCGTTACGGCGGAATATTGCCAAAGCGTCAGCGTTCCGTTTTCCATACGAACGGTCAGCACGCCTTCGTAGTAGGCAACGTCTTTTTTGGAAGTGATCTTCCATACACGCAACTCTGCTATCCCGTTTTCGGATTCGAAAGATATATCGTAACAGTAATTTTCATTGAGAGAACAGTTGCGTTCAAAGACGGTTTCCAGGGTATCTTCCGTAGAATTCGTCTGACAATAAATAAAGGCGTTGCCGAGGTTATCCAGATAGATGCGCTCGGCAAGTTTTTCGGAAGCCCGCTTGCCTACGCCGATATCGAAGAGCGTAAAGGAGAGGATGATGGTCGCCGCCAGCGTAACGAATACGGTACAACTTACCGCAAAAAGCAGGGCAAACCCTCGCTTGGAGTTTTTCAGTTGCTTCATGGCGTTCCTCCTCCCGGGGCGAATGCGCCCGGTAAGTATACGGGAGCGGTAAGGGAATAGAGAATTTCCGGCGATTCCGCATTCTTTGTTATCCGTACGGAAGAAAGCTTTACGGCGGTAAAACTTGCGGTGAGCGTATAGCTTGGCGCAGACTGAGCGGACGTCGGTTGCAGCGAGGCGTCGTACCAGATCGTCAATTTGCCGTTTGGTTCATCGAATTGATAAGATCCGCTCGGATAGCCTTGTGCTACGGCATCCTGAAAGTGCTCGGATTGGAAGCATTCGATTACGTTTTCCGCTTCGTTCACTGCAAGGAAGGTCATTTTGCTTGCCTGCCTTGCCTGCACGGAGGAGGAAATGGAGGCGAGTACCGCCGCCGATATAATGGAAAGCACGGTGATTGCCAACACCGCTTCGATTAAAGTAAATCCTTTTTTACCTGCCAAAGGCAGATCGTAATTTCGTCTTTTCACGAGCCGCCTCCTTTTGGGTTATACGGCAAATACGAAGCACCGCCCGTGGGTCTTCGCTGAAATTGCGCCGTACAGATCCAGATTATCCGCAATTTCCACGTTTTTGGAAATGGGTTCGTCAAAGAATCGGAATTCTATGCCGTTTTCCGCATCCGTATTCAGCCTGCCGGCAAGGTAAGCGTACCGTTCCGGCATCTTCACGATGATCTGTTCCGGGGTTTCCATATATTCGCTCTGTTCGCAGAACTGCTTGTAGCCGAGGAAGCGCTTCAAAAAGTTGCGGAAGTTCTCTTCCGTCATGGCTTCGGGCGTCTCGGGGATGGGCCGCTGCATAAACTTGGGGAGCTTTCTTGCCTTTTTCACAAAGACCTTCTGCTTTTTGGCAGAGGGCGTTTCCGGTGTCGGCGCCGCTTCTTCCCCGTCAAAGTCTTCGTCTTCGTCCCGGGTGGCGTCCGTAGCCGCTTCTTCTGCGGCTTCTTCCGTCTCATCTTCCGCCGTGGCGTCCGCTTCCGCCGCTTCGGTATTCAGTTCGGGCAGTTTATCCTCTTCCGGCATATTCGCAACGGAAAGCTTTTTCGCCTTTGCGATTTCCGTTGCGTTGACAACGGCAAGCTCCGCTACGTAGTGATCGTAAAGCTGCGATTCGTCGATGACCGTTTCCGATTCGAGGATGTCGTAGCCGAACGGCAGGGAAGTAAATCCCATGGCGCCGGATTTACCGTTGAAGGCGATGAGGGTAGAATCGTTTTTGACGTTGGCGAATATAAAGGGGTGCCGAGCGTTGATTTTGGTGAGGCCGAGCAAGGCGTTGAGCGTTGCGTTGCCTTCGCAGGTGACGCCGAGCAGGTTGATCTTGTTGTTGGCGCATACGGTGTACAGGTCGGTAACGATCTTCCGTTGCATCACGCCCACCATGTAGGAGACCGTTCGCTTGTTGTTGTTGAGGAGTTCCACGTTGACAACGAGGTCCTTGACGTTTACGTAGTTTTCCTCCAGCTGTACTTTGAGCGCCGCCATCTGTTTGGACGTGGAGAGCGCCGGCAGGGAAATAAAATCCACCGTAACGGTATTGTCCGGCAGGACTACGTAGGCGTTATACGATTTTTCCGTCATCGAGCCGAAGTATTCGGGCAGAACGGTTTCCAGCGTGGCGGCGTAATTTCCTTCGTTGAGGAGCCGCTCATCCAAGGGGAAATAAGCAAACGTAGCGGATTCCTGAGAGGCGCCTTTCGTTTGCATAATTTTCACGTTTTTTGTAGTTGCATCCAGTCCTATAACGTAAATCGGTCCTTTACCGACTTTTCCCGTTTGACCGAAAAGAGATGATAAATCCAATCCCAACGGCATTGTTTTGCCTCCCTTTGTTTTATTTATATTTTCAGAAAATACAAAAACCAAACGAGCAGGAAATGATTTTATACGCATATATTGCATAAAAATTGATTTCCGGAGGGTTGCGGTAATTACCGTATCCGGTTTTTGTAAGGGCAGAATGACGCAACATATATAGTTATAATCATTCTATCCCGATTATAGCACAATAAAAAGAAAAAAGCAACTAAATATAAAAAAGAAAGACGGGTAAGTTTTACCCGTCTTCCATATTTTTGAATAAAGTTTTGAATAAAGTAAGGTTTTTAAAACAATTTAGTAAACTACCTTGGTTGTACTGTTACCGGACTTAACTTCTGCAGTTTCGATTGCATTGTAGATAATACCTTTACTAAAGGAACCGCATTGGATTTGTGCGCTGACTACTACCGTTGCTTTCCATGCACCTTCCGTTTTTGTAGTATAGCTGTAGGTTCCGTTTGTGCAGGTAATATCCTTAAATGCTTCGTTATACCATATACCTACTTTATGGTAAAGTATGGAATCGCGCGTATTGACAAATAAAGATACGGTTGCATTGAGTTGATTTCCGGAATCATCCAGCACGATTGCGGAGAACCCGATGGATACGGTACCGGTATATTTCGTCGTATACCAGTTCTCTTTCTTTTCCGTTACTCTAAGGGTAACCGTCAGGCTCGTCGTTTTGAGCCAGGTTGCGGTAAAGCTTGCCGCTACGGTATGATCGAGCTCTACGCAAGAGAGAAGCGTACCGTTTGCATCCTGCCAGCCAACGAAGGGCAAGCCGCTCTGATTTACGCCGGCAAGGTTGTTGATATCGGCAATTACGACGTATTCGCCGGGGGTCTTTACGTTTGCGCCGTTATAGCGTACGGTTACGTTATCCGTCCATTCGCCGCGGAAATAGTATTCCAACTCGTCGATGTCGCCCTTGGTGGAAGTGCCGAAAGCGTCCTTATAGGAGCACTGCAAACCGTTGGTTCCGCTGATGGTCATATCGGAAGCGGAAGCTTCAAAGAAGAGTCTGCCCGAAACTTTGATTGCGGGAGAACCTGCGCCGAATGCCACGAAGCCGAGCTTTTTGACGGAAGCGGGGATGCGGACGTCTATGCCGTTGATATTATCGAAGAATGCGTAGTCGGCAATTTCTTCGCAGACGCTGCCTTCTTCAAACGTGATGGAAGTGAGGTTGAGCATTCTGCGGATATCGTTGGAGTCTGCCGTACCGAAACGATAGGGCGAGAACATATTGGGAGCAATTCTCTTTACGTCTTTACCGATGACGAGTTCGGTGCCGGGCAAAGGTTCTTTGGTTGCGAACGGGTAGCCGCCGAGACCGAATACGTAGTCGTCCTCGCTGACGCCGCCGCAGTCTGCTGCGTTGAAGTAAATGTAAGTTACGTTGCGGCAACCTGCAAATACACGGGTCTGCGGGCAACCTGCGTCTACTACTTTTAAGTTTTTACCGATGTAGATTTGGGTAAAGCCGGTGCAGCCTTCAAATGCGGACGTACCGAGCAGGGTGATCTGATCGCCGATGACAAGAGCGCCGGTCAGGGAAGTACAATCTTCAAATGCGCCTTCCGGGATGGTCGTAACGCCTGCGGGAATGGCGAGCTCGCCGCTCCAGTGATCGCAACCGTAGAATGCGTATTTACCGATCGTGATAACGCTTTCGGGAATGGTGAAGGAGCAAAGGGAAGTTGCGTTATAGAATGCATATGCGCCGATGGAAACGACGGTCTGCGGCAGAACGAGCGTCTTAACGTCGCTATCGGTGAAGACGCCGCTGTTCTTTTTGCCTTCTTGAACGGCAACGACTTCGAGTTCGCCGTTTACGCCGTCCGTATACGTTTCCGTCATGGTTGCTTCGGCAGTGATACCGTTCTGAAAGCCGGTAATGACGTAACCCGTCTTGTCTGCGTTGATTGCAAGGACGAAGGGGTTATCTTTCGTTGCGTAGGTTGCGGTAATCACCACGTTGTCTTCTACCGTAAGGGGCAGGTTGTTCCAGCCGTCAAAGGAATAGAAGTAGTCTGCGTCCGTCGTTCTTGCGGGGCTTGCAGGGATGAGATTGGATACGTAGTCCCCGTAATGGGCGTTCGTCTTTTCAAAAAGGACGCTGCCGTCGTAGTCTTCAAAACGGACGGTATAGTCGATATACTTATGCGTGTAAATACCCTTTACGTCCATCGTCAGTTCCGTGGGGGAAACCTGCGTAAAGTAGTTGTAGTTGCTTGCAACGGATGCGCCGTTTGCAACGCTCCAATTCGCTTTGCCGTATGTATACGTTTTATCGGCAGGGCGGACGTAATCGGGCGTGGAAATATAGGAATTATAATCGTAGGTTTCCGTTGCAACGGTTTCCTTGGTCTGCGAGTCGATAAAGTTTACCGTGTAACAGATGGGTTCCGTGGAGTAGCTTGCGGTAAAGGTTACGCTTCTATCCGTCATCAGGTCGTAAATATCGCAAACCCGATCGCCTTCCTGTAAATCCGCGTTCCATCCAAGGAAGGTGACTACCTGCGTTCTGTCCGTCGTGCGGAGTGCGGGGAATTCGATTTCGTCGTTGTAGTGATACGTTTTCCCGGTAATGCTGCCGGCGTTATCAAAGGTGACGAAGTAGTCGATATAAGCGGAACTATAAAAAGCGGTAAAGGTATATTCGCCGCAGAGTTTGCCGTCCAGATAAGGCGTTCTGTCGGCGTAAGCGTAGTCTGCGCGGTCGGCATTCCAACCGCCGAAGGCGAAGGTCTTTTCCAACGTGGCGTTCTTTTCGGGCTGTGCGAATGCGTCGCGCAGTTCGTTGGGGGTAACGGATGCGGGATAGACGCCGCTATAAAGGGCGGTACCGTCTTCGTCCACAAAGCGGAAGGTTGCGTACTTGGGATAGGAAGCCTTCTTTGCCGTATCTTCAAAACGGCTGCCGAACGTGGTGGAAATCGTGTCTAAATGTCCGTCCAGTTCAGGCTTCTTTTCGGGGTGCGATTCGCAGACGTCTTCATAGTATTCTGCGTAATCGGTTGCAATCTGCTGTACGGACGTGAGCGCATTCTGGGTTGCTTCGTCGTAAGAAGAGATGAACCAGAGATTGTTTGCAAGCGCACGGATATACAGGAGCGAAGGGATATTATCGTTCGTTTCCATCGGGAAGGCTTCTGCGTATGCCGTGATGGCGGTGGGGTCGTAGGTAAGGTCGTCGGCGGAATCCACTTCCACCATGTATCCGTTGACTTTCTTGCCCAAGAATACCGTTCCCGTTTCCGTGTTATAGCAGACGTCGCAATCGGGGGTATGAATGGTAATATCGCCGAAATCTTCGTCGAGCTTCTTCTGCATATCCAGAAGCTCTGCAGGCAGAACGGGTTTGCCGGTGCGGATGTAATCCTCATCCAAAGCAATCCGTTCGTTGATGGCACGTACCGTTGCAAGGTCGGAAGCCAGACCGGCGTTGCCGATCATGCTGGCCGCTACGGGAATGATGATTGCGGCAAGCACGCCGACTACCGCAACTACGATGGAGCATTCTACAATCGTGAACGCTCTGCGTCTTTTTTCTCCATGAATCGAATGCGAAAAACGCTTCATAAAAAAATTACCTCAAAGATATTTTGTAATGTTTTTTCGTGACAAGTATAACATGGGAAATGCAACCTGTCAAGCGATTTGTCATATTTTTTTATGATATTTTACATTTTTT